>CALXPX010000024.1 GCA_944390305.1 uncultured Clostridia bacterium | reverse complement strand
CTTAGTAAAAATATGGAAAACATAGATATGATATTAAAACAAATTACAGAATTTAAAAAACATAATATAACAATAGAAATGCTTGAAAAACAATTAGAAAAAACTGATGATACATATTTAAAACTAAAACTTAAAGATATGATTATTATATATTCTAAATTTGAAGAAAAAATACAAAATAATTATATAGATGAAAATGATTTATTAACTTTACTTGCAGATAATATTGAAAAAAGTCATTTATTTGATAATGCTATCTTTTATATTGATGAATTTGCGGGATTTACTAAACAGGAATATAATGTATTATCTAGTTTAATAAAAATTGCTAAAGAAATGTTTATTACAGTTTGCACAGATGATTTAAAAGTGATTAAAAGTCCAGAAGTAGATATATTTTATGATAATAAACAGACTATTCAAACATTAAAACAAATAGGAGAAATAGATAATGAAATATATCTAGATAAAAATTATAGATTTAAAAATGAGGAACTTAAACACTTAGAAAAAAACATTTTTGCTATTCCGTACACAATTTATGATAAAAATGTGGAAAACATTAGTCTTATAATAGCAAAAAATGAATTTGAGGAAATCGAATATGTAGCAAAAGAAATTTTTAAATTAGTAAGAGATAAAGGATACAGATACAGAGATATTGGAGTAATAACTAAAAATTTAGAAGAATATACTAGTTTATGCAAAGCAATTTTTAGTGAATATAATATACCAGTTTTTATTGATGAGAAAAAAGATATTACGCAAGATGTATTTATAAAATATGTATTGTCTATTTTAGATATATTTGCAAAAAATTGGTCTTATGAATCAGTTTTCAATTATTTGAAAACTGGAATAGTAAAAATTGATAGAATTTATGAATTAGAAAACTATTGCTTAAAATGGAATATAAAAGGAAAGAAATGGTATGATTCACCATGGGATTTTGATGATGACATATCCTTTATAGATATTCAAAAAGAAATAACTAATCCATTACTTGAATTAAAGAAAAACCTAGAAGGAACTAAAACAGCGGATAAGATAAGTAAAGAACTATATAATTTTTTAATAAAAAATATATCAGATGAAGAGAGTATTAAGACTGAAAGTTTTAATGTTGTTATAGAAGCTTTAGATGAAATAGCTGATTTATTTAAAGATATTAAAATGTCATTTGATACATATATAAAACTTCTAAAAACAGGAATTACACATAAAGAAATTGGACAAATACCTCAAACTGCGGATAAAGTTACTGTTGGAGATGTAAATAGGTCTAAAACACATAAAATAAGAGCTATATTTATAATTGGTGTAAATGATGGAGTTTTTCCTAGTGTTCAATCAAGCGAAGGATTCTTTAATGACAAAGATAGGGAAGATTTAAAAGAAAATGGATTAGAGCTTGCTAAAGGAACTTTAGAGAAAATGTACGAAGAAAATTTTAATATCTATAAAGCTTTTTCAACCGCAGAAGAAAAGGTATATATATCTTATCCTGCATCAGACATAGACGATAAACCTTTAAGAAAATCTACTATGATTTCAAAATTAAAAAGAATATATCCAAATCTTAAAGAAAAGGTATATGAGCCAAACAATAATGAAATATATAACAGAGAAGTAACATTTGCCAATTTATTAGCTAATATGAATGAAAAAAAAGATAACAATTGGTATGAGTTATATAAATGGTATAAAGAAAATAAAGATTGGTCTACTAAATTAGATAATGCTTTAAATGGTTTAGATTATACTAATGTTCCAGAAAAAATAAATAAAGAAAATGTAAAGAAGTTATATGGTACAACATTAAATACAACAGTATCAAGATTAGAAAAGTATAGAAGCTGCTCATTTGCATATTATTTAAAATATGGACTTAAATTATCAGATAAAGAAAAGATGGATATTAAACCAGTAGATACAGGATCATTTATGCATGAGGTAATAGATAGTTTCTTTAAGAGAGTAAAAGATGTAAAAAATATAACAGAAGAAGAAATGAAAAAAGTAATAGATGAAATTATAGAAGAGGAGCTTTCTTTAAAGAAAAATTATATTTTTACTGCAACTGCTAAATATAGAACATTAGTAAAAAGATTAAAAAAAGTAATATATCTATCAATGAAATATATAGTTCAAAGTTTAAAATTAAGTAGTTTTGATGTACTTCAAAGTGAACTTGAATTTGGAAACAATAATTATCCTCCTATAGAAATGACTTTAGATGATGGCAGAAAGGTTTCAATCACAGGAAAAGTAGACAGGATAGATATAGCAAAAGCACCAAATGGAAAATATATGAGAATAATAGATTATAAATCATCTACTAAAGATATAGAATTAAATAAAGTTATTGCAGGACTTCAACTTCAGCTTCTTACTTATGTAGATGCAATTAAACAAAAAGAAGACTTAATACCTTCTGGTGCTTTATACTTTACGTTATTAGAACCTAAAGTCTTAGGAACAAAGAAAAATATGACAAAAGAAGAAATAGAAGAAGTCATAAGAAAAAACTATAAAATGAATGGATTAGTTCTAGCAGATATAAATGTAATAAAAATGATGGATAACACTTTAGAAAGTGGAAAATCAGATATTATACCAGTTAGTTTAAATGAAAGTAGTCAAATCAATTATAAAAATTCAAAAACTGTAACAAAAGAAGAATTTGAAAACTTGCAAAAATATACAATAGACATTATAAAACAGATTTCTAAAGAAATATTAGATGGAAAAATAAATTTAAAACCATATTATATAGTAAATGAAAAAAAGACACCTTGCAGTTATTGTGAATATAAATCAATATGCCAATTTAATCCAAGAATGTCAGGAAATTCATATTATTATGTTGGAAATAAAAATAGGCAAGAAATACTAGATGAAATATGCAAAAGGATGAAAAGTAATGAATAAGATAACAAAAGTAATATTAATTACATTAATTATAATTTTATCATTGATAACTGGAGTTATTGGATATGATAGATTTACTGCTAATAATAAATATAGTATCAATGAAAAAAATTTAAAAATCCCAATTTTAGTTTATCATGATATAGTAGAAAATAAGTCAGAAGTAGAATTTGATTATATGCAAACAACAAAAGAAATATTTGAAAAACAAATAACAGGACTTATGAACTTAGGATATAAACCAATAAGTTATGAAGACTTAATTGCATATAAAAATGGAGAAGAAAAAATATATAAGAAGAGTTTTCTAATTGGTTTTGATGATGGTTTTGATGGTGTATATAAATATGCTTATCCATTTGCAAAAGAGAATAATATCCCTATAACTAGTTTCTTAATTAATGATTTTGTAGGTCTAGATGGATATTATACTTGGGATAATGCTAGAGAAATGGATAAAAGCGGAGTTGTAAAAATATATTCACATAGTTTAAAACATGATAATTATGATACATATTCAAAAGAAGATTTACTTAAAGATGTAAATGCATCTTTAGCTCAGATTGAAAAAGAACTAGGTCATAGCGTAGAAAAAATATTTACATATCCATGTGGAAAGTTTAATAAAGAAGAACAAGAATTTTTAAGGAAAAACGGAATTATACAAAACTTAACAGATAATAAAATAAATCAAAGTAAGAATTTGAATTTGTCAGGACTACATAGAATGTATCCTTTAAATGATCCAGTATGGAAAATATTATTAAAAATAGAATATAGAAGTATAAAATATGGAAGCTAAAATAGCTTCTATATTTTTATCTCTTTTTAGTAAGTATATATCTTTAAACTTGTAAAACTTAAGAATATGTGGTAATATATATTACTAGAAAGAAGAGAAAAAATGAAGTATATGTTTGATTGGAAAGAAAAAATAAAAGATGAAGAATTAAAAAAAGTAATAGATATTATTAAATCTGATGGTTTAGTATTAGTTCCAACAGAGACAGTTTATGGTATTGCTGGTAATGCATTATCAGATAGAGCATGTAAAAAAATATTTCAAGCAAAAGGTAGAGCTCAAGATAATCCATTAATTGTACATGTATCAGATAAAGAAATGATTAAAAAATTAGTGAAAAATATATCAGATATAGAAGAAAAATTAATAAAAGCTTTTATGCCAGGACCTTTTACTTTGATTTTAGAAAAAAATGATATAATATGTGATACTGCCTCAGCTAAAAATACTACAATAGGTATTAGAATGCCAGATAACAGTATAATTCATGAAATAATAAAAAAATCTCAGATACCTCTTGCAGCTCCAAGTGCAAATATTTCTGGAAGACCTAGTGGAACTTCTATAAGAGATATTTTTGAAGAGCTAAAAGATAAAGTAGATTGCATTATAGACGGTGGAGAATGTAAAATAGGAATAGAATCAACTGTTGTAAAAGTAATAGATGGTATTCCAACAATATTAAGACCAGGTTATATAACACAAGAGGATATAAAAAAAGTATGTAAAAATGTAAAGTTAAGTGCTAATTTATTTAAAAAATTAGAAAAAGATGAAAATGTTGAAAGTCCAGGCATGAAATATAGGCATTATGCACCAAAAACAAAATGTATATTAGTAGCAAAATCAGACAGACAAATAGAAAAAATAAATGAAATATTGTTAGAATATAAAAATGCATGTGTTATTGGATTTAAGGAAGACAGAAATTTAATAAAAACAAAAAAGTACATAGATGTTGGAAGTAAATATAATATGGAAGAAGTAGCCAGAAATATTTTCTCTGCATTAAGAAAAGTAGATAGAGAAAAAGTAAGTCTAGCTCTTATAGAAGGTGTAGATAAAGAAGGACTGGGTTTAAGCATAATGAATAGATTAGTAAGGGCATGTGAAAATAAAATTATTGATTGATTAAGGAGAAAAAGTATATGTATTTAATTGTAGGTCTTGGAAATCCAGAGCCAGAATATAGCCAAACAAGACATAATATGGGATTTGATGTTATTAATTTATTATCTAAAAAATATGATATACCAGTTAATAAAAAAGGTTTTGATGGGCTTTATGTAATAGGAGAAATAGAAAATGAAAAAGTAATTTTGCTAAAGCCACAGACATATATGAATGAAAGTGGAAAGTCTGTAATTAAAGCAAAAGATTATTATAAAATCTCATTAGAAAATATTATAGTAATTTATGATGATATTGATTTAGATGTAGGAACGGTTAAACTAAGAAAAAAAGGTGGAGCAGGAACACATAATGGAATGAAATCTGTAATTGAATTTTTAGGAAAAGGAGATTTTATTCATATAAGGATAGGAACAGGAAAACCAGAATTTAAAGAATTACTTGTCTCTTATGTTATAGGAAAATTAGATGATAAACTTTATGATAGATTAGTACCTTCTATAGAAAAAGCAGCTTTATCTGTTCCGGAAATATTAAAAAATGGAATAGACATTGCAATGAATAAGTTTAATTAAAAAAATTATGAAGAGGAAAAAATGTATAATATATTAATAAATAAAGATAAAACTAGTAATATGACAAATATTGTTGTAGTACAAGATGGAAAAGTTGTAGAAATATATAATGAGGCTTTAAATGAAGAAAGATTAGAAGGAAATATATATTTAGGAAAAGTAAAAAATATAATGCCTGGAATGCAATCTGCATTTATAGACATAGGTGAAAGTAAAAATGCTTTAGTGCATATAAAAGATTTAATACCTAAAGCTAGCAATGTAACCGGAAATGTGTTTGAAGATACATCTAAAATGAACATTTCTAAAATTATTAAATCAGGAGATGAAATATTAGTTCAAGTAAAGAGAGATTGCAACAAACAAAAAGGACCAAGAGTTACAACAGATATTAAGTTATATGGTAGATTTATTATATTATTGCCATGTTCAAAATTTATTACTATATCTCAAAAAATAGAAGATAAAGAAGAAGAAAAACGATTAAAAAATATAGTAAAAAATAGTTTACCTAAAGAATATGGAGCAATTATAAGAACTGTTGCAAAAGATAGAAAAGAAGAAGAAATAAAAAAAGAAATAAATTTTTTAATAAGTATGTGGAATTCTATACTAAAAAATTCAGATTCTATGAAAAATAAAAAAATGGCACCTATTCAAATTTTTAATAATTCTGGAATAACTGGAAAAATTATTACAGATTTAGCAGAGAATAATTTAGAAAAAATATATACTAATGAAAAAGAATTAAAAGATAATTATATAGATCTAAAAGATAAAATAGAAATTATAGATAATCCATTAGAAAAATTTGAAGCTAAAAAATATATGAACCCTAACAGAAAAATATGGCTTAATTGTGGAGGTTTTATAACAATAGATTGCACAGAAGCTCTAACTGCAATTGATGTAAACTCAGCTAAGTTTACAGGAAAAAGAGATTTAGAAAAGACAGTTTTAAAAGTAAATTTAGAAGCTACAGAAGAAATAGCAAAACAAGTAAGACTTAGAGATATTGGTGGAATTATTATAATAGATTATATAGATATGGATAATGAAGAAGATAGAGAAAAAGTAAGAAATTATATGATAGAGTGTTTTAAGAAAGATAGATCAAAAGTACAAGTAATGGAATTTACTAAGCTAGGATTATTAGAAATTACAAGAAAACATATATTGGGTAGATAAATTAAGTTAATAATTGGAATTTAAAATATTATTTTAATATTATATAAATTTTTATGAACTACACTAAAATAAAAAATCATGACCTTGTAGGCATGATTTCATTTTTTACAATCTTTAGAATTATTAGAAGTATTTTGTATTTTCTTTATTTCTTCATTTCTTTTTATTTTTTGTGTTGTTGTTTTTATAAGAGGCTCTGTAGAAATTATAATTCTTCTTATATATTTGTAAGCTGGCATTTGTTTATTTATTTTTGTTTTTATATCATTCCAAATTTTGTCACAATATTCGGCATCTTTTATATTAGGAAAAGCCTTTTTTAATTCTTCTTCATCATATATAATTTTAGCACAAAGAGTAATATCTGTGTTTCTATCTAATTTAGAATCATCTAGTAAGCTGAATACCATACTTTCTGTTATATAAGGAAGTTTATTTATTAATATTTCTAATTCTTCAGGAAATATTTTCTTACCATTTTTTAATACTATCATATCTTTTTTTCTACCAGTAATAAATATAAATCCATCATCATCGATATATCCTAAATCACCTGTATGAAAATATCCGTTCTTTAATGCTTCTTTAGTTGCTTCTTCATTTTTGTAATATCCAAGCATAATTGCTGGAGTTTTAGCTATTATTTCACCAATTCCATTAGAATCCGGATTATCTATCTTTATTTCAATAGTAGGAAGTGGGAAACCTACTGAGCCAGTTTTTTTATTAAAACTATTTTCTCCTGCAAGTACTGGAGATGTTTCTGTAAGACCATAACCTTGATGCACATCAAACCCAAAGTCATTATATCCTTTTATAGTTTCCTTATCCATTGGTGCACCACCGGCTACAATTTTTCTTAATTTTCCACCTAAACCGTCTATTATAGATTTAAATATTTTTCTTTTAGTTTCAATGTTTGCGTGTCTAAATAATACTCTCATAATATTTACAATTGTAGTTTTATTTTGTTCTTTTATTGCTTTTAATATCTTTTTATACATTATTTCAAGCATTAAAGGAACACATACAAATCCAGTTACTTGGTATTCAACTAAATTTTTTTGAATATATTTTAAACCATCGCAAATTGCTATAGTTATACCGCAAGAAGTTCCAAAAAGAAAAGTTGTAGTACTTTCAAAAGTATGGTGAAGAGGTAAGAAAGATAAGAATTTATCTTCTGTAGTTATTTCAATCATTTGACTAAGTGCATATAAATCCATGCAAATAGCGTATTGAGAAAGCATAACTGCTTTTGCAATACTTGTTGTTCCAGAAGTAAATAATATTATACTCATATCTTTATTATTAATAGAAATATTATTATATGTTGTATGATCTAAATTTTCACCCGCTTTTAATAGTTTAGAATAAGATAAAATAGATTCTTTATCGCATTCAAAATCCATACAGATTTTTATGCTACAATCAGATTTATTTACGGCATTCAAATATTTCTTATCAAAGATAATACTATCAGCTTCACTTCTTTTTAATAGATCAAGTAATTCATTTTCTGGTAGAGATTTATCTAATGGAACAACTACAAGTCCAGCAGTTGTTATTGCTAAGTAGCTTACGCACCATTCATATCTATTATCTGAAATTAAAGCAACTCTTTTGCAGTTGCATTTTAAAATACTACATGCTAAAGCTTCTATATCTTTGGCAAATTTATCATATGTTATTTTTATATGTTCTGTAGAATCTGGAGTTTCTTTGTATTCAAAGGCAATTAAGTCTTTATATTTTGTTTTATATAAATTAACTAATTCACGAAAATCGTTTAACTTTTGACCATCATATAATTTATTGTTCATAATTTTCACACCTTACTTATATTTTTATCTTACTTATTTTATATCAAAATGTGGAAATTATCAAGGGCTAATGAATATTTAAAAGGTAATAAAATTATATCCTTACTTGTCAAAAAATGAGATATATTGTATAATTTAGATATTAATTGGAGGAATGTATGGCAAATAACCGAAGAAGAAAAACCAGAAAATCTAATGCAATAATAGAAACAATTAGTAATAAAAATTTTATAATAATTTCAAGTATTTTATTGCTACTTATTATTTTGTGTATAGTTATTAATGTTATATTACATATAAATGAAAGTAAAAAAATATCAGAAGAGCAAATGAGAATTGCAAAACATGTAGAAGATGTATATACATCTGCAGAAGCAGATTTAGATGATGCAAATAACTATAAATCAGATTCAATTATTAGGATATCTGCAGTTGGAGATATTTTATTAGGAGATAGTTTGAAAACTTATGGCTCAAATGATAATGGGTTATATACAGAAATTTTCTCAGATATTTCAAAATATTTTAAAGACTCTAATATAGTTGTAGGTACATATGAACATAACATTACAAATGATAATAAAGTATTTGCAAATGCTATAAGAGAATCTGGAATTAATTTGGTAACTTTAGCACATAATCATGCATTAGACAATGGAGAAGAAGGGCTTTATGCTACGAAAGAATATTTAGAATCAATTGGAATAGAAACAACAGGTGTTTATTCTGATGAAATATCAGATAGAATAAAAATAAAAGAAGAAAGAGGAGCAAAAATTGCATTTCTATCTTATACATACGATGATGGAGAAAAAAGAGTTAATATATATAATGAAGAAATGGTAAAAAATGATTTACAATATGCAAAAGAAAATGCAGATTATACTATAGTACTTATGCATTGGGGAGATGTATATAAAAATGAGGTAAATGAAGATCAAAAAAACAAGGCAAAGTTTTTAATAGATAATGGTGCAGATCTAATAATAGGAGCACATCCATCAGTAGTTCAACCAATGGAAATAATAAAAAATAATGAAGGAGAAGATTGTTTAGTTGCTTACTCGCTTGGAGATTATACATCGGACTTTAGAAGTGAAAATTCAAATTTAGAATTAATATTAAATATTCAATTATATTATAATTCAGAAGAAAATAGGGTATCTTTATATAAAGTAGATTATATACCTATTTATATGAATGATTATGGAATAAAATATGAAAAAAATAGATATAAACTTTTAGATATGAAAAATGAAATTGCAAGCTATGGAAAAGGTGGAAGTACTTTGGATAAAAAAACATATGAAAAATTAGTAAGGGGAATAGATAGGCTAAATGGAATAATTCAGAAATAGGAGGAATATATGAAAGTTGGATTTGTATCACTTGGTTGTAGTAAAAATTTAGTTGATACAGAAATGATGATAGGATTATTTAAGAAGAATAATTATGAAATAGTAAATGATCCAGATAGTGCGGAAATAATTGTAATAAACACATGTGGTTTTATAAACTCCGCAAAAGAAGAAGCAATTAATACAATATTAGAAATGGCAGATTACAAAAAACATAATTGCAAATATTTAATTGTTACGGGATGTTTAGTAGAGAGGTATAAAGAAGAATTAGTAAAAGCTATTCCAGAAGTAGACTTATTTATTAAATTTAGTGAATATAACAATATATGGGAGCAAATTTGTCATCTGCTTAAAGAAAAAGATGAAGAAAGTAAAGATAAATTAGAGTTTTTAGATAGAGTTATATCAACTGGTAAAAATTATGCATATATAAGAATAGCAGAAGGATGCAATAATTTTTGTACATTTTGTGCTATTCCATATATAAGAGGTAGATATGTAAGTAGAAAAATAGAAGATATTTTAGAAGAAGCAAAAAAGCTTGCTAAAGAAGGATATAAAGAAATCATTCTTATTGCGCAAGATACAACTAAATATGGAATAGATATTTATGGAAAACCTAGGATTGCAGAGCTCCTTCATGAGCTTAGTAAAATTGACGGAATTGAATGGATTAGATTTTTATATGCTTATCCGGAGACAATTACAGATGAATTAATTAAAGAGGTAAAAGATAATAATAAAATTTGTAAATATTTTGATATACCTATGCAACATATTTCAGATAAAATTTTAAAGAAAATGAATAGAAAAAGTACAGAAGAGAGTATAAGAGAATTAATTGTAAAATTAAGAGAAAATATTCCAGATGTAATTATAAGAAGTACTTTAATGGTGGGATTTCCTGGAGAGACTGAAGAAGATTTTGAAAAACTATATGATTTTGTAAAATGGGCTAAATTAGATAAACTAGGATGTTTTACATATTCAAAGGAAGAAGGAACTGCTGCGTATAATATGAAAGAGCAAGTTCATCCGATGACTAAAAAGAAAAGATATAACAAAATAATGGCACTTCAAAATGAAATTTCAAAAGAAGATATGAGAAAACATATAGGAAAAGTATTAAAAGTATTAGTTGAAGAAGGAGGAATTGGTAGAACTTACATGGATGTTCCAGACATAGATGGCATAATATATATAAAAGGAAATAGTAAAGAGAACACATTTATAGATTGCAAAATAACAGATATTAATGAATATGATTTAATTGGAGAAGTGGTTAAATGAAAATATTAATAGTAATAGACCAGTATGATAATCTAAGCAATGGTACAACAATATCAGCAAAAAGATTTGTAGATGGATTAAGAAAAAATGGAAATGAAGTTCAAGTGTTAAGTACAGGGAGAGATTCAGAAGACAAGTTTGGCTTAAAAACATATAAATTTCCAAAAGTTATAGACAAATATTTTAAAGCAAATGAAATGGTTTTTGCGAAACCAGATGAAGATGTTATGAGAAATGTTTTTAAAGATCAAGATGTAATACATTTTTATATGCCTTTTGCACTAGCAAGAAAGGGCGTGAAAATAGCAGAAGAAATGCATATACCACATACAACAGCATTTCATGTGCAACCAGAAAATATAACTTATGCTGTAGGACTTGGAACTAATCATTTGATTAATGATAAAATTTATACATATTTTAGGACATATTTTAATAAATTTAGACATATACATTGTCCTAGTAATTTTATAGCAAATGAATTAAAAAAACATGATTATACAGCAAAACTTCATGTAATATCTAATGGTGTTGATGAAGATTTTAAATTTGAAAGAAAAGAAAAAACAGAAGAATTTAAAGATAAAATTATTATTACCATGGTTGGAAGATATTCTCCAGAAAAAAGACAAGATGTATTAATAGATGCTGCAAAAAAATCCAAATATTCAGATAAAATACAATTAATACTATGTGGAAAGGGGCAGTGCTATGAGAAATATAAAAAGCAATCTGAAACTTTAAAAAATTTACCAATTATGAGATTTTTTGATAAAAAAGAGTTAGCAGATGTATTATCTTATACAGATCTATATGTTCATAGTGCAGATGCAGAAATAGAAGCAATATCATGTCTAGAGGCAATAGCCTCTGGAAATGTGCCTATAATTTCTAATAGCGAAGAATCAGCAACAGTACAATTTGCTCTAAATGATAAAAGTTTATTTGAACATGGAAATAGTAGTGACTTAGCTAAGAAAATAGATTATTTTTTAGATAATAGTGATTATTTACAAAAGATGAGAAAAGAATATGCAGAATTTGCAAATAAATTTAGAATAGAAAATAGTATAAAATTAATGGAAGAAATGTTTAAAGAAGAGATAGAGGATTATGAAAGAAAATAATAAGGATGATTTATTACATCATTCAATAATTTATAAAATATTAAGTAGTTTATTATATTTAATTGCATACCCTATTTTATTTTTGGTTACAAAATTTTGGCTTGGACTAAAAATAGAAGGAAGGGAAAATTTAGATAAGGTCGGAGATGAATATATTGCTGTGGCTAATCACATCAATATGATTGACTGTGCAATGATAGCTCTTTCTATTTTCCCTAGAGTTCCATATTTTTTAACTCTGCAATCAAATTTAGAAATCCCCTTTATTAAATATTTAGTTATGCTTTTTAGAGGAATACCTACCCCAAGGAAAATTACAGGGAAAGAAAAAATGATTAAAACGATAGATAAACTTTTAAAAAATGGTGAAGTAGTAGGCATCTATCCAGAAGGTCATTTGATTCCATATTGTGATGGACTTAGAGAATTTAAAAATGGAGCTTTTTACTTTTCTGTAAAAAACCAAGTACCTGTACTACCTGTATTATTTACTTATAGAGAGGTAAACGATATAAGAAAATTTATAAGAAAAAAACCGTTTATAACTCTTACTATATTAGAGCCAGAATATCCAAAAGATGTACTATCTAAAGAAAATGTTATTGAACTAAAAGCTAGAGTATATAAAAAGATGACATTAGAAAGAAGAATGAAAAAGTTATTTAATGAACAAATAGAGAAAAATGTAGAAATACAGGAAGAAAAAATATAAAGTAAGAAGCCCCCTTGTTAGAGGGCTTCTTAGGGTATGACCTTAAAAGCTTTTGCCTTCCTCGCAGATATCTGCGAGGCCAACCATAATCAAAAACGGACCTGGGATAATTCCGTAGGCGATTAAAAGGTTGATTACAGTTGCCCAGTTTTCACTGGAGGGAATAACTGTTTTGCTTAAGCAGCAAAAACAGAGGCAAGCTCCTAGAAAGACCAAAAAAAGGTCAATCACAAGGATGAGACGAGATTTTAGTTTCCGGTACTTACATTTCTTCATTTGATTTTACCCCTTTGCTAAAATGTGATTACTATTTATTATATCACATTTTGAAAAAAATGTAAAATCTAAATACTAATAAGAACAACTTACCAATTCATTTGATTATATATTAACTAATTTATTAAATAAATATAGAATAAAAATATAAAAAGAAATGAACAAATAGACTTGTAAGAGATAAATTATTTAGGATATTAATTTTTGTAAAGAAAATGTAAATATAAGATTTTAAATGAAGAAGAATATATAAAGCAAATATATGAAAAATTATTAGAAGGGGATCATGAATTTATAGAATGGTACGAATTAGAAAAATCTGAGACTTAATTGAAATTATATCTTATATAATGAAAGTAAAAAGTATTTCTAAAAATGAAATAGAACATGAAAGAAAAAATAATAAGAAAGGAGAATTTGAAAATAAAATATTTTTAGAATATGTAGAAGAGAATAAACAAATTTAAAAGAGGAAGAAGAGAAGAGAAACTGAAGGAGAAAAAGAAAAGACAATTTTAAATTTTATTAGGTATAATCATTATACTATTAGGATTAATATTTTATACAGTCGATTATTTTAGAATCATAAATAATAAAGATCTAAACTTTTGTATATTGGAAGATGAAGTAAATGATGGAGAAACTAAAATTGGATACAAAATTATAAATTTCCATAAAATAAAAAATGAAGATGAAAATATTGATGATATTAAAATAGGTAAAAATAATATTGCGGAAGAGTCTAAATATATACTACAAAGCAAGTAATTTAAAATGGTTGTTTTATTATTTTAAATAATTATAAATATATAATAAAAGAATGTTAGAAGATTTTGGGTATAATACATCATCATATTATACTAAGCAAAAATCCTTACAAAAACTGATTTTATAATATATAAACAGTCCAAATAAGATTTTATCTTATTTGGACTGTTATTTAGATAAATATATGAAAAATTAAATTAACAAGCATACACATTATTATGCCAATAACAGTAGGTAGTATAAATGAAATGAAACACCATTTCCAACTTTTTGTTTCTTTCTTTATTGTAAGAAGTGTTGTAGCACATGGAAAATGTAATAAAGAAAATAGCATAACATTAATAGCAGTAACAATTGACCAGCCATTACTTGATAAAATTTCAAAGATACTTTGCATATTACTCATATCTACTAAACTTCCAGCTTGCATATAACACATAAGAATAATAGGAAGCACTATTTCATTAGCTGGAAGACCAAGTATAAAAGCTGTTAGAATATATCCATCTAATCCCATAAAACGAGCAAATGGATCAAAAAAGTTAGCTACATATGTAAGTAAACTAATATTAGAAATTTGCACATTAGAAAGTACCCATAATATAATTCCAGC
>CALXPX010000023.1 GCA_944390305.1 uncultured Clostridia bacterium | reverse complement strand
AACTGATTTGTGAAAAAAATGTGAAAAAGATGTTACAATTTATTAACTTTTTTAGTTTGTATTATTTTAGGCACCATTTACTTTTAATTAATGCTTCATAAAATAACCTTGTCAAAAATTGTCGTAACTTGACGTGCAATTTTTTCTTGCAATATAAAGAAAAACGTTATAATATGCATACATAATATCACACATAATTTTTTTAAAATTTATTCATGTTATTTTTCTTAAGAAACAATTTAATTCAAGGTATTGAATTTATTTCAAAGGAGTATTTGATATGGTATCAGAAAATAAAAGACAAGATTATATAGAAGGTAAGAGGGGGAGTGCTAATAGAAAGAGTAGATTGTAAAATAGATTTAACAAAAAAATAGAAAAGCTGTAAATATAATAATATATGAAGCTATGTATTTTAGAACAAACTAAAATATGTAGATTCTTTGATGCTTGAATATCAATTGTTTTTTAAGAAAAATAACAGATAATAAATATAAGTTCTATTGCCTTTTTGGTAAAAATGATATATACTTTCTTAAAATAGGGGGTACATCATGAAAAAAGAAGAAGGAATGGGAATAATAGCTATTATATTAGTAATAATTTTAATTGCTTTATTAGGATTTTTAACATATTATTTTATAAAAAATACTGCCAAAGATAAAAAGGTAGAGGATATAAAAGCTAATATGTTATTAATTCAAGGAAAATGTAAAGTAATAAGTGAAACTAGTAAAGTTAATAAGAATGAAAATAGTTTTAAAGGAAGAAAAATATCAGACATTAAAGAAGATAGTATTATTTCAGAATTTTTATCTAAAGGAATACTTCCAGAAGATAAATTAGACAAATATTATGCTCTTAGTAATGATGATTTAAAAAGCATGGAATTAGATATTACAAATGAAGAAAATTCATATTATATTGTAAATTATGAAGAAAATACGGTGTTTATTACAGCTGGATATACAAATGAAAATGAAGAAGAAATAGTATATAAATTAGATTAAATTAAGAGGAAATTATGAAAGAAAAAGAAGAAGAAAGATTAACGAATCTGAAAAAATATGAAGAAAATTTATGTAATGAAGGATTAAAATATATTTGCGGAATAGATGAAGCAGGAAGAGGACCACTTGCAGGACCAGTTGTAGTTGGAGCAGTAGTTATGCCAAGAGAATCGAAGCTTGAATTTATGAATGATTCAAAAAAAGTAACTGCTAAAAGAAGAGATGTATTATATGATGAAATTATAAATACATCACTTTCTTATGGTATAGGTATTGTTTCTCAAGAAGAAATTGATGAAATAAATATATTAAATGCAACAAAAAAGGGCTTACATATGGCACTTGAGCAAGTTATAGAAAAGTTAGGATGCAAACCAGATATTGTTATAGTAGATGCATTAAGAGAAATAGATACTTTTGGAATTACATATGAATCGATTGTAAAAGGAGATGCTACTTGCTATTCTATATCTGCAGCATCTATTTTAGCAAAAGTTACAAGGGATAGAATCATGGAAGAATGGGATAAAATTTATCCTCAATATGGTTTTAATGCTCATAAAGGATATGGAACTAAAAAACATATACAGGCAATAAAAGAATATGGTCCATGTCCATTACATAGGAAAAGTTTTATTACACATTTTGTTTAAAAAATGTGGATTATATGGAGGAAAACATGAATATTTTGAATATTATAGCTAAAAAAAGAGACAAAGGAGAGCTAACAAAAGAAGAAATAGATTTTTTTATAAAAGAATATACAGATGGAAATATTACAGATTACCAAGCAGCAGCATTAGTTATGGCTATATATATTAATGGTATGAATGAAAGAGAAATTACGGATTTAACACTTGCTATGGCATATTCGGGAGATGTATTAGATTTATCTAGTCTTGGAGAGGTAGTAGACAAGCATTCAACAGGAGGAGTAGGAGATAAAATCACTATTATATTAATGCCTATTATTGCATCACTTGGAATACCTGTTGCCAAAATGTCTGGTAGAGGATTAGGATTTACTGGAGGAACAGCAGATAAATTAGAATCTATACCAGGATATAATGTAAATGTTAATGAAAAAGATTTTATAGAAAATGTTAAAAAAATTGGAATAAGTTTAATAACTCAAACTTTAAACTTAGCACCAGCAGACAAAAAATTATATGCTTTACGAGATACAATTAGCTGTACTGAAAGTATACCACTTATTGCATCTAGTATAATGAGTAAAAAGATCGCATCTGGAGCAAATAAGATTGTTATAGATGTTACTTGTGGTAGTGGAGCTTTTATGAAAAATATGGATGATGCAAAAGAACTATCTAGAATTATGACAAAAATAGGAAAACTTGCTAAAAGAGAAACAGTATGTATTATAACAGACATGAATCAGCCATTAGGTTATGCAGTAGGAAATAATTTAGAGGTAATAGAAGCAATAGAAATTTTAAAGGGAAATAATATGCCTGAGGATATAAAAGAAGTAATAACAAACTTAGGAAGTACAATGCTTTTATTAGCTAAAAAAGTAAAAAATTTAGATGAAGGAAAAGAAAAGATATTAGAAAATATAAAAAATGGAAAAGCATATAAAAAATTTCTGGAACTTGTTTCTAATCAAGGAGGAGATATTTCATATATAGAAGATACAGAGAAATTCGAAAAAGCAAAATATATTAAGCCTATAGTTGCAAAAAAAGAGGGAAAAGTTGTTAAATTAGACGCATATACAATCGGAACTTTATCTATGTATTTAGGAGCTGGAAGAGTAAAAAAAGAAGATAAAATAGATAAAACTGTTGGATTTGTATTTAATAAAAAAGTAGGTGATAAAGTAAAAATTGGAGATATACTTGGATATATTCATGCTAATGATGAAAAAAAATTAGATGAGATACTAGAAAAAGAAATTTTTGAAATAGAAAAATAAAATTTTAGTAGAAAGGAACAAAAAAGAATGAATGAAGAAAAGTTATCTAATGTAATAGTTGTAAAAAGAGATGGAAAAAAAGTTTCTTTTGATGGTACTAAAATTGCAATTGCTATAAAAAAAGGATTTGATAGTGTTGAAAATGAAGCGGATAATAAAAAATACACAGAAGATGATATAAATAATGTATATAATAAAGTAATTGAAAAGATTATTAAGCTTAAAAAAGATAGAATAAAAATAGAAGAGATACAAGATCTAATAGAAGAAGAACTTAAAGAAAGTGGTTATGATGATATATATAAATCTTTTTCAGAGTATAGAGAAAATAGAGCTCAGTCTAGAGAAATTTTCTTTGATGAAAAACGTAAGCATAAATTTTTAAAAGCATTAGAAAAATTAGGATTAAAGACAAAAGAAAATGCAGAAGTGATATTAGATAATAAAAATGCTATGCAAACAATGTCTGCATATGGAAGTACAGTTTCAGAAGAATTTGCAACTTCATATTTAATAAAAAAGAAGTTTTCTGAGTGTCATGAAAATGGAGATATTTATATACATAATATAGATTTTTATCCTATGGGAACAACTGAAAGTATGCAAATAAACTTAGAAAAATTATTTGAAAATGGATTTTCAACTGAAAGTTGTTCAATAAGAGAGCCACAAAATATTCTTACTTATTCTATACTAAGTATTATTGCTATATCAGGAAATCAAAAAGATCAAGATGCAGAGCAAGGGATACCAGCATTTGATTATTATATGGCAAAAGGAGTATTAAAAACGTTTAAAAAACAGTTTAGACAAACAATCTATGACATATTGGAATTTACAGATTATGATAAATTCATTGCTATTAATGGAATAGAAAGAGAAATTGATAAATTATATAAAATCGATTTTGACATAGAAGAATTTTATAAATTTACAAGGGGTGCAGAAGAATTAAAAAGAATGTTTAGAATAGCATATAGAAATGCTATGGAAAAAACTAATAATTTAGTATATCAAGCAATGGAAGCGTTTGTACATAATTTAAATAGCTTATGTACAGAAAATCTAAATTCAAAATTTACGACTATTAATTTGGGAACAGATACATCTGCAGAAGGAAGAATGGTAACTAAAAATCTTTTAAAATGTATTAAAGAAGGTATTGGAAATAATAAAAATACGATGATTCCGGTTACAGTATTTAAAGTAAAAAAGGGTGTAAATTATGATAGAGAAGATAAAAATTACGATTTATTATTAGAAGCTTGTAAGTTAGTAGAAGAAAATAAAAACATTTATTTTAATTTTTTAGATACAACATATAATAGTCAAAAATATAAAGAAGGGGATTTTAATACAGAAGTAGCTTATTTAGAAAATGGAACAAGGATAATAGAAAATGTTTTAGATGAAGAAAAGGAAATATCTCCAGGAAGAGGAGTTTTATCTACAACAACTATTAATTTACCAAGAATAGCACTAAAGCATAAGGATAATATAGAAGACTTTTTTTATGAATTAGATCAAAAACTAGACCTTATAAAAGATCAATTATTGGAAAGATTAGATATCCAAGGTAATAAAAAAGTATTTAATTTCCCATTTTTAATGAAGCAAAATGTTTGGATGGATTCTGAAAAATTAAGGGAAGAAGATAAAGTAAAAAAGGTCTTAAAAAATGGAATTATGAAAATTTCATTTTTAGGATTATTTGAAACATTAATAATATTAAAAGGAAAAAGTCATGCAGAAAGTAAAACAGTTCAAGAATTAGGAATAAAAATAGTAGAAAGAATGAAAAAGAAAGTAGAAGAATTTTCTAAAAAATATAATTTAAACTTTGAGCTAGCAGGAGAAAATGATTTAAAAATAGCAAAAGAATTTATGGAAGTAGATAGAGTTATTTTTGGAAAAATACCTAATGTTACAGATAAGGAAAATTATACACCTTCTTTTGAACTGCCAAAAGAATTTGATTTGCATAAAAAAATAAAAATAGAATCTCCATATCATGAATTTACAAATGGAGGGCATATGATGGAAGTTGATACAAACCAAACTGTTTTTGATGTTCTGGAGCAAATGTATAATAAAGAAATAGGACTTGCAAAAATTAATTATAAACCTTAATGATCTTAAAAAAATATAAGTTTATAAATATTAGTTATTTAAAATAAAGAATTAAATTATAAAGATGCACCTAATATTAGATTTAAATTTAATATTTTAGGTGTATTTTTATAAAAAAATATTGACAAATACCCCATGGGGGTATATACTAAATGCGAGGTGAAAAGTATGGCAAATGATGAAAAAAATGAACTAATAAAACATACTTATAGAAATGATAATGAAAAAAATACATTAAAAAGAAGACTAAGCATTATCGAAGGTCAAGTAAGAGGAATTAAACAAATGATAGACGACAATAGATATTGTGGTGACATACTAATACAGTTATTAGCAGTAAATAAAGCGCTGCAGAGCCTCGAAAATATAATTCTTGAATCTCATTTGGAAAAATGTATTAGTAACCAAATTAAAGAAGGTAATACCGAAGTAACAAAAGAGATAATGGAATTATTTAAAAAAATTAGATAGGAGGATTGTTATGAAAAAAATTAGTTTAAAAATAAGTGGAATGCACTGTGAGGGATGTTCTAGTAGACTTACAAAAATTCTAAATAATCTAGATGGAGTAAGTGATGCAAAAGTAAGCTTGGAAAATAAAAAAGCAGATTTAGAATATGATGAAGAACAAATAAGCATAGAAAACATTAAAGAAGCTATTTCAGATGCAGGATTTGAAGCAGTGGAGGAATAATATGAAAAAAGTATTACTGAAAATAGGGGGCATGACATGTAGTGCTTGTTCAAGTGGTATTGAAAAATATTTAAATAGACAAGATGGAATTGAAAGCGCATCTGTAAACTTAGTAATGAATAATGCTAATATTCAATATGATGAACAAAAAATAGATCTTCCTCAAATAGAAAAGTTCATACAAAAAGCAGGATTTGAAAGTTTAGGAATAGATAATTTTGAAAAGGAAGAAAAAAAGAAAAGTAATCAAAAATATTATTTAATCATTCTTACAATAATTGCAATTATTACTCTTTATATATCAATGGGACATATGATAGGACTTCCTGCTGTTCCATTTATTAACCCTAATACTCACCCTATAAACTATTCTATAGTTTTATTAATATTATCTATAGTTATGTGTTTTATGGGAAGAGACGTTTTGAAGAATGGATACAAGAACTTAATTCATAAAACACCTAATATGGATACATTAGTGGGTCTTGGAGTTTTAAGCAGTATTTTGTATAGCATATATGGTACATATATGATTATTAAAGGAAATTTTGAATATGTGCATACTCTTTATTATGAATCAGCAGTTATAATTATTTTCTTTATAAAAATAGGTAAGTATGTAGAAAATAGAAATACAGATAAAACAAAAGAAGCAATTAAGCAGCTTATGATGATAACTCCAAAGCATGCGACAGTAATAAAAGATGGAAAAGAAGAGCAGGTTACTATTGATGAAATAAATAAAGGAGATATTATTATTAGCAAGCCTGGAGAAAAAATAGCTGTAGACGGAGTTGTAATAGAGGGGGTTACCCATATTGATGAATCTTTTATTACTGGTGAGAGTACTCCTGTAAAAAAAGAAAAAGGCAAATATGTAATGGCAGGTAGTATTAATTATGAAGGTACAATTAAATATGAAGCACAAAAAATTGGAAAAAATTCAACTGTTTCAGAAATTGTAAAATTAGTAGTAGATGCTACTTCTACTAAAGCTCCTATTGCTAAAATAGCAGACAAGATAAGTGGATATTTTGTACCAGCAATAATAATAATAGCAATGATATCTGCTATTTTATGGCTAGTTCTTGGAAAAGATTTTAGCTTTGCTATAAATATATTTATTTCAGCATTAGTAGTAGCGTGTCCTTGTAGTTTGGGTTTGGCTACTCCTCTTGCAATAGTAGTAGCTTCAGGTGAAGCAAGTAAGAATGGAATACTAATAAAAAATAGTGAAAGTTTAGAGAATGCACATAAAGTAAAGACTGTAGTCTTTGATAAAACAGGAACTTTAACTAAAGGAAAATTAAGTGTTTCAAAAATATTAAATTATTCAGAATTAGATGAAAAAGAAATAATTAAAATATTAGCTAGTATTGAGGCAAAATCAGAACATCCAATAGCAAAAGGAGTTGTAAGCTATGCTAAAGAAAATAAAATTAATTTAGAAAATGTTTCTGAATTTGAAAATCAGGTAGGTTTAGGTGTTAGTGCAAAATATAATAATGAAAAATATTTTATAGGAAATGAAAAATTATTATTAAATAACAACATAAATGTAAATGAGGAAGATCAAAGAAGTATGCAAGATGACGGAAATAGCATATTATTTCTAGCAAATCAAAATAAAGTTTTAGCTTTAGTTGGAGTTAAAGATGTTATAAAAGATAATGCTAAAGATGTTATAGATAAATTAAAGAAAAGAAATATAGATGTTGTTATGCTTACTGGTGATAATCAAAGAACTGCTAAAGCAATAGCAAATAATTTGGGTATTGATAAAGTAATTGCTAATGTTCTCCCAAAAGCAAAAGCTAAGGAAATAGAAAAACTAAAAAATAATGGTTTAGTTATGATGTGCGGAGATGGAATAAATGATAGCATAAGTTTAGTAAAAGCAGACATAGGTGTTTCTGTTGAAAGTGGAACAGATATTGCTATAGATAGTAGTGATGTTATTTTGATGAATGATAATTTAGAAAAAATAAATAGCTTAATAATTATTAGCCAAAAGACTGTAAGAAATATTAAACAAAATTTATTTTGGGCATTTTTCTATAATCTTTGCATGTTACCAATTGCTGCTGGACTTTTAATTCCTTTCGATATTGTAATAAACCCAATGATGGCTTCTATTGCAATGACTATTAGTAGCATAACAGTTACATTAAATAGCTTAAGATTAAAAAGAATTATAAAAAGAAATGTGTAGTTTTAAACTATACATTTCTTTACTTTATTACTAATATTAGTATTAATAAGCTATTTTTATAAACTAATTTTTACATTTTCAAATCCATTTCCAGGATCATTTTTTGAA
Source organism: uncultured Clostridia bacterium (assembly GCA_944390305.1). Classification (GTDB taxonomy): domain Bacteria; phylum Bacillota; class Clostridia; order TANB77; family CAG-508; genus CAG-793. The sequence continues at coordinate 6,523 of CALXPX010000023.1, read as the reverse complement.
AATAATTTCTTATAATTTGAAAATTCTTTAGATTCCATATATCTGCTTATGTTTTTTAATTCAACTCCTGAGTTAAAAGATAAACTATCAAGAGATAAAGGAGCATCATTATTATCTAGATAATTTTTTAATGTATTTTTATCAATCTCATCTTTTGACTTGCAACTTGGACATACGTCATCACTTGATGCAAAAAAGCAACCACAACGAGAACATTTATTGAATTTCATAATTTTCCTCCTATGTTAGACAAACTTCGACAATATATTATCATAAAAATAAAAAAAAATAAAGAGTAAAATAAAAATTGAATTAAAAAATTGAAATTTCTAATGTTATATTGTATAATGAAAATGCAAAAAATGCCAAAATTAAGGAGTAACAATGGAAAATTTATCGTTATATTTTTTACTATTTATTATTTATTCTTTTTTAGGATGGGCAATAGAAGTTACATTATGTTCTGTCATAGAAAAAAAGCTAGTAGATAGAGGATTTTTAATAGGACCGATATGCCCTATATATGGATGCGGAGCGATTATTATTACTTTAGCACTAACTAGTTATAAAGATGATTGGATTGTTGTATTTTGTTTAGCGGTTATATTATGTGGAATACTTGAATATTTTACAAGCTGGGCTATGGAAAAATTATTTCATGCAAGATGGTGGGATTATAGTAATAATAGATTTAATATAAATGGAAGAATTTGCTTAGAAACTATGATACCTTTTGGATTATTAGGATTAGCTATAATATATATTTTAAATCCATTTTTTTATAATTTATTAAGTAATATATCTACAAACATAATAAATATAATTAGTATAATTTTATTTATTGTATTTATTACAGATATGATATTATCTTTTAATGTAATTTCTAAAGTAACTAAGGCAGTAAAAAATGTATCTAAAGAAAGTAGAAAAGATAATACTAATGAAATTACTGAAAAAGTAAAAGAAGTACTAAGGAAAACATGGAGAGGTAATAGACTTATTGAAGCGTTTCCTAAATTTGAAACAATTAAAGAAAAAGTTAAAAAAGTTGCAGCAGATACTGTAGAAAAAGGCAAGACTGTTATGAAGAGTACAAAAAAGAAAAAAGATACAAAAGATTAATAAGAAAAAAATTGCTTAGTGTTGGTGAAGGGTGGAAAAGTTATGCCAAAGTTTATAAATAGTAATAGTAAGAGCGAATGGAAAGCAATAAAAGAATTTACAGATAGGGAAGAACCTAGAAAAGTATTTTGGGAAACATTTGAAAAGAAGCAAAAGGATAATAATAAAGTAGATGTAATTACATATTATGGAATGGGAGGAATAGGAAAGTCAACTTTATTAAGGAAGTTAACAGAAGAGATAAGAGGAAAATATAAAGATGCAAAATATATATTAATTGATTTTGAAAAGCTAGATAATTATAATAATGATATTTTTGAAATCTTTAGATATATTGAAGGAATTTTAAAAGGTAAATATAATTTTACATTTCCACTTTTCGATTTAGTATCTTACACATATGAAGTAAAAATGGGAAAAAATGCTACAAAACCAGAATTATCAAGTATATTTGATGAAAATAATGAATTATCTTTTCTAAAAGATGTTATAAATGAAATACCGCTTATAGGTACAATTTCTAAAGTAATTTATTACTCAGATAAAGCTAAAAATATTTTGCAAAATAGACTAGAAAATAATAAATTAAAAACTCAACTTGGAAATGTAGATAATATGGAACCTTCAGAAATATATGAAAATTTACCATATTATTTTGCTTTAGACCTTAAGAATAATGTAGAAAAATTAAAATATCCATTTGTATTTTTTATTGATACATATGAAAAATTAGTTAATGAATTTGAAAAGCAAAATTCATTGGATAAAGATTTGTTTTTAAGAGGAGAAAATGGATTAATATTAAATGTACCTAATACAATATGGGTAATTGCTGGAAGAGAAAAATTAAAGTGGGAAGAATATGATAAAGATTGGAAAGATTCAATTAACCAACATTTATTAGGAAACTTATCATTAGCAGATACAAAATATTTTTTTAATAAATCTGGAATTGAAGATGAGAAATTAATTAGTGATATATATGATTTGACTCATGGAGCACCTAAATATTTAGATATATGTGTAGATACATATATTTCTTTGGTAAATCAAAATAAGGTGCCTCAAATTTCTGATTTTGGAAAAGATACAACAGAACTACAAAAGAGATATTTAATATATATGAATGATCAAGAAAAAGATTTTACTACAATGCTAGCATTTCTTCCTAACTGGACAGATGATAATATAGAGGAAATATCAAAATCGATATTAGGAACTTTTTCATATTCTCTATATGAAAAAATAAAAGACTTTTCGTTTATCCAAAAAGAAGGAGAGTTATATTCTATAAATTCGTCCTTTAAAGATATAATTGTAGCAAACACTAATGAACAATTAAAGAATAAGTATTTTAAAATATTAGAAAATTATATAGATAAAGAAATAGAAGAAATTGCTTTAGAGAATAAAAAACAAGATAATGAAAAAAAAGAAATAAATATAGATAATTATAACTCTAAGAAAAATTTTAAAAATATAATTTTGAATTTGGTAAAAGAAATTGTAAAAGCAAATAATGAAACAGAATTTATTAATAAAGCGAGATTTATAATTAATAAAGTTGAGGAATACGAAAATAAATATGAAGAAAAAATAGTGATTCCAGATATAGAAAATTATTTAAGAAGTAAATTTGAATATAGTAATGAAGAAGAATTTAAAATATTACTAGGATATAAAAGTTTAGAACTAGCAGAGATTATTAATAATTACAATATGACACATAATATTTACCACGTAAAAAGATTTATTGAAAATTGCAGTAGATCAATAGATTACATTAGTCAATATAACAATTTAATTGAAATTGTAGAAAAAGAGTTAGGAAAAGACAGTATATATTATATTAAAATGTTGACTTTATGTGGTCATGCCCATATTAAATATGAAGAAAATATAGCATTAATGAATGCTTTATTAGATGAATATAATGGAGAAAAAAATAAATTATATGTAAGAACACTTTTTGATACAATAGGAATTGCAAAAAATCATAGTATTGAAAGGCTTAAAGAGGGAATTAGTTTGTTAAAACAAAATCCGGAATTTCTTACAACAAATATGTTAAAGAGTATATTTAATGCATGTTCACTTAATAAAAACGAAGAAGAAAGAGAAATAGTAATTAACTATATATATTTAGTACAATATATCATTAATGAAACACTTGATACAGACATAATTAATGGATTTTATGAAATTGTAATAAGTTATTTAGGTGGAAGCAATAATTATGGTATAGTTTTAGTAGATAATCCAGAAATAAAAACAAAAGCACTCGAAATTTTAAAGAATTTAATTAATAGATTTAAAGAAATTTATGGAAAAGACAATGAATTGACTAATGAGGCAGAAGTATTTTTACTAAAGGAAAATATAATTTATATGCCATCTTTATATTCAGAAATAATGGATAAATACATAGAAAAAAATGAATGTAATAGTGAAATAACAAAACGTGCTTTTATAATTGTGACAAATGAAGTAGAAAACATGGCAAAAAAATTGCAAGAAGATAAAAGAAAAACATTAACTGACTATATTGCAAAATATGGTACATTAATGATTGAAAAAAACGATGAAATTACAGATATTAATATACAAATGTCAGCAGCCTTGTATGTGGCATTTAAAGTTATTTGCATATATACAGAAAATAAAGATGAAAGATTAAAATACATACATATGGGATATGAAATATTATATAAAACATTAAAATATTATCAAGATGAAGAAAAAATATCAAGATATGGTTGTGGCTATTATTACAGTTATTGTGAAGATTATATAGATGAATATTTGAAAGACATAGATAATAATTATGATGCAATATATGGAGAAGTAATTAAATGTTTAAATTCTATTCTGGATAATAAATATACAAATTCATCTTTAGAAAAATTGATTATAAAAATATTTATGATAAGTATGTATAGCCAGATCAACCATCTTTTTGATGTAGTCAAAAGTGAATGGGGAGAGAAAAATGTTGAAGAACTTATGAATTCAAAAACACAAAGCAGTATTGAGAGCTTAGAAAAGAAATATTCTACTTATAGTGGAAAAATGAAAGCTTATATCCATATAATTCTTATATACAAACTATTAAGAGAAATATTAATAAATATTGATGGTTTGTATGATGAATACTATGCTACAATCGAAAAGAAGAAAAAAGAAGAAAGTTATTCATATAAAGATTTTAAATATATTAATAAATGTAGTAAATTAAATAAATATTTATGTGAATATAGAGATGTTTTCAAAAAGCTTTTAAATAATGATGTTAATTATTATATTTGGAACTATTACGCAGGAGTACTTGGAATTATATATGGTACAAAGTCAGATTTATTTAAATTTGAAGATCATAAAAAACTTATGAAAAAATTTAAAAATAATAATGTACTTGAAATACTAAATGGAATAAAAGATACAATAGTAGACATTAGAAAAATAGATGAAAATAATAATGATTGGAATATTTTTGCTTAATATTTATATTAAAAAAATTTTGCAAATTACTGTCGCATATACTCAAAACCACATGCGGCTGCAAGATTTCTAATAAACATTTAAATATGAAAAAGCTATTGACTAAAAAAATAAATATATATAAAATAAAGAAAGTAAAATAAAGGAGAGAACAAATGAAAAACTCTAGAAGTCTTGAGGCTGTATATATATATATATATATATCGTAGAATTTAATAAGATAAACATAAATAAACATAGAGAAACTATGCGTTTTAGGAGAATCTAAAAGGCATAGTTTTTGTTATCTAAAGAATAAAAAATATAATAATGAAATAATAGAATTAAATAATTAATAAAAATAATTAAGCATAAGTAACAAATGCAAAATAAAATTGATTATAAAACATATGTAATATGCACTATCAGAAGAAAAAGGAGGAAAGAACAAAATGAAAAAAGTAAAAAGTAATGTAAAAGGAATAACATTAATAGCATTAGTAGTAACAATAATAGTGTTACTAATATTAGCAAGTGTAGCAATAAGTCTAACAATAGGAAGTAATGGAATATTTACAAGGGCTGGGAATGCAGTAGATAGATATGAAATAGCAAGTGCAGATGAACAAGACGAATTAAATAAGGCAGTAAATTTTATAGATGATTATATGAATGAAAAAGTTACAGATGGTGGAGACAATAAAAAGGTTTCAGATGTGGTAGGAGGAGAAAAGTTTGAAGAAACAGAAACAATAAAAGATGATAATGAAAAAGAAGTAACAATTCCAAAAGGATTTTGTGTTGCAGAAGATTCAAATACAGTAGTAGATGAAGGAATAATAATAACGGATGGAACAAATGAATTCGTATGGGTACCAGTAGATGATCCAAGTACAATGTTTGAAGAAAAAACAGCAACACTAACCGGAGTAGAAACTCAAACTACTATATATAGTAAATTAAGAGTAAGAGAAGGAGAGTCATTTACAGCAGGAACACCAGGAACAAGTGGAATAAGAGAGCCAGACGTATTAAGTAATTATGATACAATCCCCCAAATTTACCAAGAAATATTAGGTTTAGAAAGTACAAAAGAAATGGCAGATAGTTTTGTTTCGGAATATAAAGCAATGAGTGATAGTGTAAAAAAATATCATGGGTTTTATATAGGAAGATATGAACTAACTGGAACAGTAATAATCCTACAGTAAAAGCAGGGAAAGTATTAACAGCAGCAAAAGCAGCATCAAGTGAAGCGGGAAGTTGGTATGGATTATATAAAGCATGTCAAAATGTAATAAAAAATAACACAGATGTAAAAAGTATAATGATATATGGATGTCAGTGGGATGAAACAATAAGTTGGTTAAGAAGAAAAGGGTATAATACAGATACAGATTCAAGCTCTTGGGGAAATTATAGTGGATCGCCAATAGATACAGGTTCAGATTCAAGATACAAGGCAAATGAAATATTTGACTTAGCAGGTAATTACTTTGATTGGACGCAAGAGGAAAACTCTACTAGCAACCGCATTGTTCGTGGAGGCTACTTTAGTATTCCTGCTTCGAGCCTTCCAGCGGCAAACCGTGGCAATGACATGGTGGACTTTTATGGCGGAGGCTGCTATTCAGCTCGTGTTACACTTTACATCTCATAGTTACGTACAGATGTATTGATACTGTAAGTAGCCAATAGATTATATAATAAAAGTTTGAAAATAAAAGAATTAATAGAGAAGTAAGTAAAGATTAGCTTGCATGCTAGTTTAAAAGATTATATATATTGCTACATAAACAAAAATGTACCAATAAAATACTAAAAAAGCCTTGTCAAAAGGCTTTTTTTTTGATATAATTATTTCTGTTGAAAAATACACACACAAATCGAGTATAAAATAGTGCCAAAAGGTAATTTTATATGA
>CALXPX010000022.1 GCA_944390305.1 uncultured Clostridia bacterium | reverse complement strand
ATGATGATGATGACGAAGAAAGTGATGATGATGGAAGATGGAGGTTTGGTAATAGATTCAATTAAAAACATGTAGCAATCTCACCTATCGCTTAGCTTTAAGCGATAGGTGAGAGTTTATTTTTTAAAATAGCTTAGCTATGATGTTTACTTGTTTTTAGCATGTATATATGATATAATTTTGATGGAAGGAAAGAGAAATGTTTAATATAGAAGAAGAACTAAAAAAGCTGCCTAACAAGCCAGGTGTATATATAATGCATGACAAGAATGACAAAATTATATATGTTGGAAAAGCAATATCACTAAAAAGAAGAGTCACACAATATTTTAGAAAAAATAAAAAAACACAAAGAATTAAAAATATGGTATCTTTAATAGACCATTTTGAATATATTGTTTGTGATAATGAGGCAGAAGCATTAATATTAGAATGTAATTTAATAAAAAAAAATATGCCTAAATTCAATGTCCTTCTTAAAGACGATAAAACATATCCATATATTAAAATAAACATTAAAGCAGATTTCCCAGATGTATATATGACAAGAAAAATTTTAAATGATGGAGCTAAATACTTTGGACCATATCCAAATTCAGGTGCTGCTAAAGAAATGTGTGAATTTATAAAATCAAAGTTTAAAATAAGACAATGTAAAAGTTTTAAATATAAAGATAGACCTTGCTTAAACTATCATATAAAAAGATGTTTGGCACCATGTATGGGATATATTACAAAGGAAGAATATCACAAGCAAATTGACAAAATCATATCTATATTAGAAGGAAAAACAGATAGCGTAAAAAAAGAATTGCAAGAAAAAATGGAAATAACATCTAAAAATATGGAATATGAAAAAGCAGCAGAATTAAGAGACCAAATAAGTGCAGTAGAGAGAATATCTCAAAGACAAAAAGTATCAAATATATCTGAAAACGATATAGATGTTATAGGGCTTTATAGAAATGAATATGAAATTTGTATAGAAATTTTTTATATAAGAAATAGTAAGATGATAGGAAGAGATCACTTTTTCTTAAAAGGATTAAATGATGAGGATGATAAAGAAATAATATCAGACTTTATAAAACAGTATTATGTTGGAAGAAGTTTTTTGCCAAATAAGATTATGATAAAAGAAGATATAGAAGATAGAGAACTTTTAGAAATATGGCTTACACAAATGGCAGAAAGAAAAGTTGAAATAAAAGCACCTCAAAAGGGTGAAAAACTAAAATTAGTAGAAATGGCTGAAAATAATGCAGAAATTACTTTGAAAAATAAACAAAAGAGTAATCAACATATTATAGTAGATATGAAAGAAGCACTAAATTTAGAAAGATTACCTAGAAGAATAGAATGTTTTGACATTTCAAATATAGCTGGAACATACATGGTAGCAGGTATGTGTGTTATGATAGATGGAGTTATAAAGAAGAATTTATCTAGAAGATTCAAAATAAAAACAGTATTTGAGCAAGATGATCCTAGATGTATGGAAGAGGTAGTAGAAAGAAGGTTAAAACATTCAATAGATAAAGAAGATAATGGATTTGGAAGGCTCCCAGATGTTATATTTGCAGATGGAGGTATTACTCAAATAAGGGCTATATTAAAAGCTATCCACAATTTGGAAACAAAAAGTGGAAAAAGTCTTGGAATTAAAGTCTTTGGAATGGTAAAAAATGATAAACATAGAACAAGAGCATTAATAGATGAAAATAAAAATGAAATAGAAGTTTCAGAAGATATATTTAATTTAATTACACAATTTCAAGACACTGTTCATGATACAGCAATTGGATACCATAAATTCCTAAGAGATAAATCAATGAGTAAGTCAGCTTTAGATAATATAAAAGGAATAGGAACTACTAAAAAGGCTTTATTATTAAAAAAATTTGGTAGTGTCCAAAAAATAAAAGAAGCGGATGTAGAAGAAATAAACAAAGTTAAAGGTATAAATGAAGAATTAGCTCGAAAAATAAAGCATGAATTAAGTAATAATTAAGATAGTCCCCGAATATAAATATAATAGGAGGGGAATATCATGAGTAAAAAAATAATAACAGGATTAGTTGTATGCTCAGTTATTGTACAAGCAATACTTTTTGCAATGCTTTATCAATTTATACAAGTATTATCAACATTATAATGGAGGAAAAATGGAAATAGCAAATAAATGGAAAGATTATGAAATATTAGATATGGCAAATGGAGAAAAATTAGAAAGATGGGGAAAAAACATTTTAATAAGACCAGATCCACAAATTATTTGGACGGAAAAAACATTTCCAGAAAAGTGGAAAATGGCAGATGCTAGATATATAAGAAGCCATGCAGGAGGAGGAAATTGGAAATATAATAAACAAATTCCAAAGGCATGGAAAATTACATATAATAATTTAACATTCAATGTAAAACCAATGGGATTTAAGCATACGGGTCTTTTCCCAGAACAAGCAGTAAATTGGGATTGGATGATGGATAAAATAAAAAATAGCAATAGAGAAATAAAAGTTTTAAATTTATTTGCTTATACAGGAGGAGCTACTGTGGCATGTTTAAAAGCAGGAGCTTCTGTTTGCCATGTTGATAGTTCAAAAGGAATGTGTGAATGGGCAAAGGAAAATGTTCAATCATCAGGATTAAAAGAAAAACCAGTAAGATTTTTAATAGATGATGTAGTAAAGTTTGTAAAGAGAGAAATAAGAAGAAAAAATAAATATGATGCAATAATAATGGATCCACCATCATATGGAAGAGGAACAAATGGTGAAGTATGGAAATTTGAAGAAAATATTGCAGATTTAATAAAACTTTGTATGGAAGTATTATCAGATAGGCCACTTTTTTTTCTAATAAATTCATATACTACAGGAATATCTAGTCAAGTATTAGAAAATCTACTAAAAATAAATATTCCTAAAAAAATAAATGGAAAGTTTAGCAATGGAGAATTAGGACTTCCAATGACAAATTCAAAATTAATACTTCCTTGTGGAATATATGGTAGATGGGAGGAATAATAAATGAGCTTAAAACAAAGTAATGAAATAACTGTAAAAGTAAAAGGAAATTTAGATAATTTATATAAATTACTTGAAGAAAAAAGTTTTAAAATATCTAATGAATTTAAAATGGAAGATACATTTTTTATTCCCAAATATTTAGAAATAGATAAAATGACATGTAGAGAAATATTGTCAAAAGCAGTACTCATAAGAGATATTTATATAACAACTAAGAATCTTAGAATAAAGAAATTAACATTTAAAAGAAAAAATATTGATGAAAATGGTAATATTTTAAGTCAAGACTCTGTGAATGTAGATATTTTAAATATAGAAGATGCAAAGAAATTTCTGGAGGCAATAGGATATATAGAAATCATAAAAATAAAAGAAGAAGATAGAGAATATAAAAAAGATGATTTAGTTTTTTCTGTTAAAGATATAAAAAATGGAGATAAATTAATTGAATTCGAAACTGTAGAAGATAATGAAAACTTAGATACAATAGAAAAAATAAAGAAGGCCATAAATGAAATAGGTTTACCAATTTATACAGATAATTATTTTGTAAAAAAAGCAGAAATAGAACTTGAAAAAGTATTAAAAGGAAAATAGTAAATAAAAAATAAGGATAACAAATAATGAAAGTAATTTATGAAGATAATCATATAATAGTAGTAGAAAAAATGGTCAATATTCCTTCACAAGCAGATAAGACAGAAGATATAGATATGTTAAGTATTATAAAAGAATACTTAAAAGAAAAATATAAAAAACCAGGTAATGTATATTTAGGATTATTGCACAGGCTAGATAGACCTGTTGGACGGAGTTATGATATTTGCAAAAACATCAAAAGCTGCGTCAAGACTTAGTGAAGAGATAAGAAATAAGACATTTAAAAAAGAATACTTAGTTATAGTAAATGGAAAAATGGAAAAAGAAAAGGATACATTAACTGACTTTTTATGGAAAGACGAAAAGAATAATACAAGCTATGTAGTAAAAAGTACAAAGAAAAATGCTAAAGAAGCAATACTTGATTATGAAGTAATAAAATATGATAAAGAAAAAGATCTTTCCATTTTAAAAATTAATTTGCATACAGGAAGACATCATCAAATAAGAGTACAATTATCTAGTAGAATGCATGCAATATATGGAGACAATAAATATCATGGAAGAGGAAAAGGTACTCAAATTTGCCTATGGGCATATAAACTTACAATAATTCATCCAACTACAAAACAAAAAATGGAATTTTTAGATTTACCAGAGAAAAAAGGAATGTGGAATTTAATAAATGAAAAAGACATTGAAAAAATAAAAAAATCTATTTAAGTAATGGAAGGAAATTAGTAGAAATGGAAGAATTAATGTGGATTTTAAAAGAAAGAGAAAAGGCACTAAATGCTATGACCTATTTAGACCATAAAATTAGTAGTATAGATGAAAAAGTGATAAAAAGGGCATATACACCAAAAGAGATAGAAGAAGATGATAGACTAGAAGAAGAAAAAGCTAAAATTAGAAAAAAATTTGAAGATTTAGGAGAAAAACTTCAAAATACTTTAAGAACTCCACAAAGAGCAGTAGAACTTATAAGATTTTTAGAAATAAAAAGAGAAGAAGATAAGAAAAAGGAAATAAAAGGAAGCGGTAATATAGAACTTTATTTAAGTTGGGTAAAAAGTGCAAAATATGAACTTGAAAAGAAAACAATAGGTAAAGAAGATGATAGAGAAAGATAATAATCTTCTTGTATTACATGTTTATATTTTAAAATATAAACAATATGATTCTAGGAAAAAACATTAAAACATTAAAACATAAATTATTAGAAACTTTATTTTAAAAGTTTCTATTTTTTATTACAAGTAAAAAATAGAAGAATATTCTTAATTAATAGTAAATATTATGCATATAATTAATAATTAAAAACTATATAAAGATTTTTACGTATGCTTGCCTTTTTATATATTTATTTATATAATTAGAACATAAATCTAATAAAAATTAGGAGGTAATATGGGAAGGGAAATTACTGAAAAAGAGAAAGAAGAGATAAAATCTATGGTAGATGATTTAGTAAAAAGAGCTAAAAAAGCATCTAAAGAATATATGAAATTATCTCAGGAAGATGTAGATAGAATTATAAAAGCAATGTCTATGGCTGGTGAAGAGCACCATATGGAACTTGCTAAAATGGCAGTAGAAGAAACCGGTAGAGGAATATATGAAGATAAAATAACTAAAAATATGTTCGCAACAGAATATATTTATCACAGTATAAAATATGATAAAACAGTTGGAGTTATTTCTGAAAATGAAGAAGAAGGATATGAAGAAATTGCAGAACCAGTTGGAATAATTGCAGGAGTAACACCTGTTACAAATCCAACATCAACTGTTATGTTTAAATCACTAATTTCTGCAAAAACCCGCAATGTAATTATATTTGGATTTCATCCAAGTGCCCAAGAATGTAGCACAAAAGCAGCAGAAATTGTAAGAGAGGCTGCAATAAAAGCAGGAGCACCAAAAGATTGTATTTTATGGATAGATAAACCATCAATTACAGCAACAAGTATGCTAATGAGCCATCCTGATGTTGATCTAATTTTAGCAACTGGAGGAACAAGTATGGTTAAAGCTGCATACTCATGCGGAAAACCTGCTTTAGGAGTAGGTCCAGGAAATGTACCTTGTTATATAGAAAAATCTGCAAAACTAAAGACATCTGTAAATGATTTAGTAATGTCAAAATCTTTTGATAATGGTATGATATGTGCATCAGAACAATCTGTAATTGTAGATGAAAAAATACATAAAGAATTTGAAGATTTAATGAAAAAAGCAGGTTGTTATTTCTTAAATGAAGAAGAAACTAAAAGTTTAAGAGCAAAGATGTTTGATGAAGATAAGCTAAATAGTTTTGTAGTAGGAAAATCTCCATATAATATAGCAAAAATGGCAGATATAGAAGTACCAGAAGATACAAAAGTTTTAGTATTAAAAGAAAATGGTGTAGGAATTGAATACCCATTTTCAAAAGAAAAACTAAGTCCTGTTTTAGCATATTACATCGTAAAAGATTCAAAAGAAGGAATTGACCTAGCTGAAAAATTAATAGAATTTGGAGGAATGGGACATTCAGCAGTCATTCATTCAGAAAATGAAAATGTAATTAAAGAATTTTCAAATAAAGTAAAAGTAGGAAGAATAATTGTAAATTCACCATCAACACATGGAGCAATAGGGGATATATATAATACAAATATGCCGTCGCTTACTCTTGGATGTGGAACTTTTGGAGGAAATTCTACAACATCTAATGTATCTAGTGTTAATTTAATAAATATAAAAAGAGTTGCGAAAAGGAGAGTTAATATGCAATGGTTTAAAGTTCCAAATAAAATATATTTTGAGGCAGGTTCACTTGGATATTTAGAAAAAATGCCAGATATATCTAAAGCATTTATAGTAACAGACCAAAGTATGGTTAAATTAGGATATGTAGATAAAGTATTATACTATTTAAGAAAAAGAGAAAAATATGTACATTCACAAATATTTGCTGAAGTAGAATCAGATCCATCATTTGATACAATAAAAAAAGGTGTAGAGATGATGAACACATTCCAACCAGATGTAATAATAGCAATAGGTGGAGGAAGTCCAATAGATGCAGCAAAAGGAATGTGGCTATTTTATGAGCATCCAGAAGCAGATATAGAAGGCATGAAACTTAAATTTATGGACATTAGAAAAAGAACATATAAATTTCCTAAATTAGGAATAAAGGCACAAATGGTTGCAATACCGACAACATCTGGAACAGGTTCAGAAGTAACATCATTTGCAGTTATTACAGATAAAGAAAAAAATAAAAAATATCCACTCGCAGACTATGAACTAACACCAGATGTTGCAATAGTTGATACAGATTTAGTTATGAGTCTTCCAAAAAGCATTACAGCAGATACAGGGATGGATGTATTAACACATGCACTAGAGGCATATGTATCTAATATGGCATCAGATTATACAGATGGCTTGGCAGAAAAAGCAGCAGAATTAGTATTTAAAAATTTAAGAGATAGCTATAATGATGGAAATAACAAATATGCAAGAGAAAAAATGCACAACGCAAGTACAATTGCAGGTATGGCATTTACAAATGCATTTTTAGGTGTATGTCACTCAATGGCACATAAAATTGGAGCTGAATTCCATTTACCTCACGGAAGAATTAATGCAATACTTCTTCCATATGTAATAAAATATAATGGAGTAGATGATCCAACAAAATTTGTATCTTTCCCAAAATATGAATACTATATAGCAAAACATAAATATGCAGATATTTCAAGAAGAATGAATTTCCCAGCATATACAGATGATGAGGGATTAGAATCATTAATAAAAGAAGTAAATAAATTAAGAGAAGATGTAGGAATACCAAAATCTTTTAAAGATGCAGGAATAGATGAAAAAGAATTCATGGCAAAAGTAGATATACTTGCAGATAGAGCATTTGAAGATCAATGTACATCTGCAAACCCAAGAGTACCACTAGTTAGTGAAATAAAACAAATACTTATAGATAGCTATTATGGAAAGTAAAATTTGATTAAAAATAAGAATAAGTATCAATAATAAAATTGAAAAAGCTATATTTTTATGATATTTAAAAATATAGCTTTTGTTATTTAAAAGAAAAAAATAGAAGAATAAAAATTATGGAAATATTTGTAAAAAAGAATTGACATAAACATATATATATAATATAATGTTGTAAAATATTGGAAAACTAAAGATAAAAATAAAAAAACGATGAAAAATCGTTAATACAAGGTACACATATAGATAAAATAATAAATGGAAAAAACTGTAAAATTAGATTACATCTAAAGAAGCTCTGAAATCTTTTAAAAGTTCATCAGCAGAAGTATTTAAAACTTTTGCAAAACCACATAGTTCATAATCTAATACTGTTCTTTTTCCGATTTCTATATCGTAAATAGATTGTATTGATATATCTATACCTATAAGCATTAGTTTATCTGATAATTTTTGTCTAGAAAATTTTAATTCTTTGCGCTTTAGGTAAATAACTTTTCCAACAGTATTTAGTTTATTTCCGAGTTCTTTGCTATATTTTCGTTTGTTAGGAATATTTTTCAATAATTTCACCACCTAATAATTTTGTAAAAATTCTATCATTTTTTTATACACTTAAATTAAGTATAGGTGGTTAAAAGATGGAAAGGGGGCATGCATGATGGAGATGACCCAGGAAGAGATGAAAAAATTAATAAAAACCAAAAACGAAGTACAAAAGGAGTTGAAACAAGATTTATACTATAACAAACTGCGAGAAAGAAAGGAGAAAATACTAAATTATCTAAAGACTGTGCAAGAATCAAATGAAAAAAAGGAATTAATAAGTAAATATGAAAAAATAGGCAGAAAGATACAAGAAATAGAAATAGAAACAGCTTATAAAATTACAATTTCAGATAAAATACAAAGAAATAATCAAAAGAAAAATTTATTTAATAAAATAAAATATAAATTGAAAAAAAGCAAAGACATAAATGAAGATGAATATAATGAAAAATTTAATAAAATAGTGGAAGATACTAAATATAAAGAAAAATTAAACTCACGTAATGAAATTTTTAAAAAAATTACGAATACAAATAAAAAAGAAAAAGATCTTTTATATGAATTGGAAAGTATAGAAACAGAGATTGCTACTATAGAAACAGATAAAGTAAAAGAATATTTGCAGAAAAATGAAAAAATATAAAATAATTATATATAGGCCTCAAATGTTATAAAAACATGGAGGTCTTTTATTATGTGAAAATTAAAAAGTAAGATGATATAAGCTATTGACATAGCTAAACATAAAATAGAATAAAATGATTGCTAATTATCGAAAAATGGTGTATAATAAGAATGTTAGGACAAAAATAAAAGAAAACGAAAGGGCGAATAATTATGGAAACTATAAGTGTAATTATACCAGCATTTAATGAAGAAGAAAATATAGCAAATTCAATAGCTGTAGCAAAAAAATGTAGTTTAGTAAATGATGTATTAGTCATAAACAATTTAAGTACAGACAAAACAGAACAAATTTCAATAGAAAATGGAGCAAGAGTAAAAAAATGTAATTACCAAGGAAAAGGATACGCAATGGAAGACGGAATAAAATATGCAAACAATGATGTTATAGTTTTCTTAGATGCAGATGTTAAATATGAACATCAAAATATAGTAGAAGAACTTGCAAAGCCAATAATAGAAAATAAAACAGATTTCGTAAAATCATCGTTTGACAGAACTGTTGGAGGAACAGTAACTGAAATAGTTGTAAAACCACTGCTAAATTTGATTTATCCTAATATGTATAAGTTTTCTGAACCAATTAGCGGTATGATAGCATCACGAAAAAGAATACTTCAAGAATTGACTTTGGAAAAAGATTATGGAGTAGATATAGGAATATTACTTGATGTTATAGAAAAGGGATATAAAGTAGAAGAATTGAATATTGGAAAAATTGTTAATACTTCACATAATAACAAAACAAATGAAACAATGTCAAAAATGTCTACAGAAATAATTAGAGCTATATTAAAAAGAAAAAACGTAATAAAATAAGTTAATTACATGTCATGAATTTAGATAAAGGAAAGACAAATTAGCTTTATTTAACATTACTATAAAAGTGTATGTCTATAAATTTTTTACGAGAGGGGAAGCTTAAAAGTGAATAATGAACTGATTTCAGTAATTATACCTGTATATAATGTAGAAAAATTTTTACCATATTCATTAGATCGAGTCATAAATCAAACTTATAAAAATTTAGAGATTATTTTAATTAATGATGGGTCTACAGATAATTCAAAAGCAATTTGCAAGCAGTATGAGGAAAAAGATAATAGAATTAAATTAATAAATCAAAAAAATCAAGGAGCTGCAGTTGCTAGAAATACTGGATTAGATAATGCTTCAGGAAAGTATATAGGTTTTGTAGACTCGGATGATGTTATTTCACTTGAATTTTATACAGGCTTATACAAGCTATTAAAAGAAACTGATTCAGATATATCAGAATGTGCATCAGTTCAAATTAGTGAGGATGATTTATTCAATAAGAATTATAAATTTGATAATATAGACAATATAGATTTTATTACTACTAATTCTTTAGGAGCTTTAAACAGAATAAATAGTGAAGAAATATACATAACTGGAAAATCAATAGTTGTCTGGAATAAATTATACAAAAGACAACTTTTTAATGATATTAGATTCCCAATTGGTAAAAAATATGAAGATGATTTGACAACATATAAAATATTTAACAAAATAAATAAATTAGCTTCAACAGAAAAAGTACTATACAATTATGTTCAAAGAAAAAATAGCTTAATGCACAAAGAATTTTCAATGGACAGGCTAGAGGCTTTAGAGGTATTTGACAATTATGAACATTTTTTTAAAGAATATAATAATAGGTATTTATATGTCAAATGTTTAGTAAGATATCTTAGAATTTTATATACAATACTTGAAGAACTTTATAATTCACAATATAAAGAAAAAGAAAAAGTGAAAAACATAATAGAAAAAAAGTTTAAGGAAATTTATAATAAATTAGAAAATAACTTATGTGATTTAAAGCCTAATGAACTTGACTATGTAGAAAAAAATAAAAAATTATACTCAAAAAAAATAAATGATATCTTAAATAAGTAAAGTAATAAAAAGTAAGTGTAGTTAAAATTAACATTAATTTATTATTCTGTTATAATTGTAATAATTGTTAAATGAAAGGAAAGAAGATTATGAAAATTTATGTTATAAGACATGGACAAACTGATTATAATGTTAAAAATGTATTTCAAGGAAGAAAGGATATACCTTTAAATGATATGGGTATAAAACAAGCAGAAGAAACCGCCGAAAAATTTAAAGATATTAATGTAGATGTCATTTTAGTTTCTCCACTAATTAGAGCTAGGGAAACAGCTAAATATGTAAGTGAAGTTACAGGTGTAAATCCTATAGTAGAACAAGGGCTTATTGAAAGAAGCTTTGGAGATATGGAAGGACATCATAATAGAGAAGACTGCAATATAAAAATGCTATTAGATTATGATAAAAATTATAATATTTGTAATGTAGAACCTATACAATCATTGTTTAAAAGAGTATCAAATTGCATGGATAACATAATATTAAAATATAACGATAAAAAAGTGGTACTAGTAACTCATGCAGGAGTCGCACAAGCTATAGACTGTTATTTTAATGGACTTCCAGCAAATAAAGATTTAGAATCTATAGCACTAAAAAATGGAGAAATTAGAGAGTACAATCCAAATGAGAAACTAATAGAAAAAATTAAAAGTCAACAAATTGAAAGATAATATAGATATAGGAGAATACAAAATGAATAATTATTCTTATATAACTGTTTTAAGTACAGAAAAATATTTAAAAGGAGCTTTGGCACTAGCAGAATCATTAAAACAAGTCAAGGCAAAATACCCTTTTACAATATTAATAACATGCGATATTTCAAAAGAAGACGAAGATAAAATAAAAAGTCATGATATGCAAATTATAAAAAAGTCAAATATAAAATTACCAGAAACTATTAAAATAAAAAATGATAAAGGAAACTTTTCTCATTGGACAAATACTTTTGATAAATTATTGCTTTTTGAATTAACAGAATTTGAAAAATTAGTTTACTTAGATAGTGATATGTATGTAAGACAGAATATAGATGAATTATTCGAAAAAAAGCATTTGTCTGCTACTATTGATAGAAGATATGGACCATCAGTAAGCAAAGAATGGACAAAATTAACTTCAGGACTAATGGTTATAGAACCAAAACAAAATGTATTGCCAAATTTTTACGAAATTATTAATAAAATAATAGATAAAAAAGACTCTATTGGTGACCAAGACATTTTACAAGAATATGATAAAACATGGGACATAAAAGAAGAGTTACACTTAGATGTAGGATATAATCTTTTCTTCCCTCATATTGATTATTATATTACTTACAATAATTATAAATTGGAAGACATTAAAGTAGTACACTTTATTTATACAAATAAACCATCTTTCATAAAAAAAGAACAAATGGAAGAATACATGTCATACGTAAATAAAATAAAAGGAGATAACTATGCAAAATCAGGCTTTCAATACCAAAAAGATTGTATATTATGTGGTGATAAATATGAAAGAATTGTTTTAAATGAATATTTTAATATATTAGATAAAATAAATTAAATATAAAAAAGTAAAAACAAAAGCATGCTTTAGGTAATGTATAACTTAAAGTGTGCTTTTGTTTTTTATATGCTAAAAAAGAAAGAAAAACAAAAGGATATTTTCTTAATCATATAAATTAAATACTATCATATAATTACAAAAGGAGGAGATATATATGAAAAACTTTTGCTCTTTTTGCAATGATGCTTTAATCAAAATTATTGTGGTTTGTGCACTTCTAGCGTTTGTATTATTTATAATATTTGTAGCGGGAATTAGTAATAATTTTCAAACAGTTTTAACTAGTAATGAGACTTTAAGTACAAAAAAAATAGAGTGGGGTATAAAGAGAGGAAAAGATCATGCTCAACCAGACTTAGGAGCAGAAAACTTAGGAGTTATTAACAAATTAAATGGAATGGCAATGGGAAATAAAGATAAAAAATATATATATCTTACATTTGATATAGGATTTGAAGCAGGATATACAAGTAAAATATTAGACATACTTAAAGAAAATAATGTTCCGGCTGCTTTTTTTATAACAGGGCAGTATGTAAAAACTAGTGAAGATTTATTAAAAAGGATGGTTAGTGAAGGACATACAATAGGAAATCATACTGTAAATCATATATGCATGCCTACTTCTTCTATTGAAAAAGTAAAAGAAGAAGTTATGAATTTGCATAAAGAGGTTTATGAAAAAATAAATTATGAAATGAAATATATAAGACCTCCAAAAGGAGAATATAGTGAAGCAAGTATTGCATGTACCAACGATTTAGGCTATACAACTGTAATGTGGTCATTTGCATATGACGATTGGGAAGATCAAAAGCAAGGAAGAGAAGAATATGGCAAAAAGAAAATATTAGAAAATCTCCATAACGGAGAGATAATGCTACTTCATGCTACATCAAAAGATAATTGTAATATATTAGATGAAATAATAAAGAAAATAAAAGAAGAAGGATATGAATTTAAAAGCTTAGATGAATTTGAGAGGTAAATATGGGAAAATTTGATAAATTATTTGATATTCCAGAAGAACTAAGTTCAGATATACCTAAAGTTACAATTTTGGGTTTTAATAAAATGCTTATTGAAAATTATAAAACAGTTTTAGAATATCAGGATTTCTTTATAAGAATAAAAATGAGTACTGGACTTATAAATATAAATGGATTTGAACTTCTTATGAATGAAATGACAAAAGATGATTTAATTATAACTGGTAATATTGAAAGTGTTGATTTTGAAAAATATGAATAAATAAAATAAGGAGAGAAAAAGTGTTTTTTAAGATACTAATAAACTATTTAATAGGATATCTAAATATAGAATTAGAAGGATATTACATAGAAAGATTTATAAATACATGTATAAGTAAAAATATATTTCTGTGGGGAATAAAGAGAACAAGATCCACTATATTGTATGCAAATATAGGAGCAGGAGACTTTAAAACAGCTGCTAAAATAGCAAAGAAACATGGTTGCAAAATAAAAATAAAAAGTAAACATGGATTACCATTTGCAATTAAAAAATATAAAAAAAGAAAAATATTTTTTATACTTTTAATCCTTGTAATAGCTAGTATATATGCACTTTCAAAATTTGTGTGGAATATTGAAATAACAGGAAATGTAAATATAAATGTAGATGAAATAATGAATATATTAAATCAAGATGGTCTTAAAGTAGGAGTATTAAAAAGCAAAGTAAATGAGGAAGAAATAATTAATAAAATAAGATATCAAAGAGAAGATATTGCATGGATAGGAATAGAATTAACTGGTACAAATGCAATAGTAAAAATAGTAGAAGCAGATGAAAAACCAGAGATTATAGATGAAAATGATTATTGCAATATTGTAGCAACAAAAGATGCTATAATAAATAAAATTAGTGCGCAAAATGGAACATTAATGGTTAAAGAAGGAGATGAAGTTAAAAAAGGAGATATTTTAATTGCTGGATGGATGGAAGGAAAATACACAGGTAAAAATTATGTAAATGCAAATGGAGATGTAAAAGCAAAAGTCACATATTCACAAAGTGAAAAAATTGAAAAAAAAGAAATAAAAAAGGAACAAACAGGAAAAAAGGAAAATAAATATGCAATTAAATTTAATAATTTTAAAATAAATTTGTATAAAACCCTTTCAAAATATGAAATTTATGATACAATGTATACAAGTAAAAAAATAAAACTATTTTCTAATTTTTATTTACCAATAGAAGTGATAAAATATACCAATTATGAATTAACACAAACAGAAATTTCTTACGGAAAAGAGGAAGCTAAGACAGAAGGTACAAAAAGAGCAGAAGAAAAATTAAATAACTTAATTTCTGGAGAAATTTCTAAAAAAGATGTAAGTATAACAGAGCATGATACATATTATGATGTTAAAGTTACCTATGAAGTAATAGAAGAAATAGGAACTAAAGAGAAAATAGATTTTTGAAAGGTGGTATATATGGAAGCAAGAGAAAAAAGTTTAAGAATTTATGATACAAAAAGAACATTTTTTTCAAA
>CALXPX010000021.1 GCA_944390305.1 uncultured Clostridia bacterium | reverse complement strand
AACTTTCCTCCTTGTAACATTTTAACAATTCTACTATATTATATTGAGATTTTGCGTAAAAGTCAATCTATATACGGCAAAAATCTCAAAAAATAAAAGATTGTATATTAAAGATTTTTTGCCACTTGCTGT
Source organism: uncultured Clostridia bacterium (assembly GCA_944390305.1). Taxonomy (GTDB): domain Bacteria; phylum Bacillota; class Clostridia; order TANB77; family CAG-508; genus CAG-793. Next base: position 15,327 of record CALXPX010000021.1, on the reverse strand, counting down.
CACTTACGCTCCAAACTGCGCGTGGCTACAAAATCTTTAATATACAATTATAAAATACATTTTTAGTTTTATATTATTATTCTGCAGCAGCTTCGTTATTTTCTGCTACTTCTTCGTTCTCATTATCTTGTTTTTCAATTACTTCTAAATTAGAAATTGATACTTCATAAGCTACTTTTTGTTCAACTGTTCCATCTTCATATTTCTTTTCATAGCTTCTTGATTGAACTCTTCCTGTTACTTTTACTTCTGTTCCAACTTCCATTTTAGAGCAAAATCTTGCATTTCTTCCCCATGTAATACAAGGAATATAATCAGATTTATTATATGCTCTGTTAACAGCTAAAAGAACATCTGCAATTTCTCTACCAAATGGTGTTTGTCTATAAATAGGTGTTTTACATATATACCCTATTAATGTTACTTCATTTGATACTAAATCTTTGCTAGCAACAATTTCTTCTTCTTGGTTTTGCAAAAATTCTATGTCCTTAGCAAATACAGTTAAAATCAATCTGTTTTTTTCATTTTCATAACTGTTATATGATCTAAATTGACCTGTTATTTTTACTTTTTTTCCAACAGTTAATTCATCTTCTTTAAATAATCTTTCTGAAATTGTAATTGGTATTGTGTCTGCATTTCCACTTAAACGTGGCACACTTAAGTCAAAAGTATAAAACTTTTCTCCATAAATTTCATGACTAAATTTTTTATCATCTGTTATCTTTCCAACCAATACTAAATGGTTATTATCAGCAAAATTTGTTTCCAATTTACTTTCCTCCTTAATTATTCTTGTGTATCTTATTCATCTAATTAAAATTTTAGAATACTTATGCGCTATATCCTATTATACAACACTTTTCTTATTTTGTCTACATAAAAAGTTGATTTTCTTTTATTTTTGTAACATTTTTGTAATATTTGTGCTGCTATTGTCAGGAATTTCGCTTGTATTACTTGTTTTACTATCTATATTATATTCATTTTGAGCAATATTATTTGCAATTATTGAATTTGTAGAAGTTTCTATTATTTTTTCATTTTTATTTGTTATTGCAATTGCCATTACAAATAATATCATTACTGTTCCTAGTGATATTAAGTATGAATATATCTTTTCTTTATTAAATATTACAAGCATAAAATTACCTCCACTAATAAATATATATTCATTTACTGTGGAGGTTATTCATTTTATTTTATAGTTTCTTTTTCATATATATGGCCACAATTTAAACATTTAGTTTGAATTTTACTAACTATATTCTTTTTTTCTTTTGTTTTATTTTTTCTAATTAGATTTTCTTTTGTAACAGTTGTTGTTCTTAACAATTTCTCTGATTTTAGAAGTACTGTTGAATTCCATTTTTTACAATGCTTGCATATTCTTTGATGGCAATCAAATCCATACAATATTAAAGTAAATATCAAAGCTATTGGTATTAATAATATATTATAATTTGTTGGTATATATATAATCGCTAATACAACTCCTATTATAACTGGTATTTTGAACAAAAGCCAATCCTTTTTTTTGGTATCTTTTTCATTTTCTTTCATTTCTTTTTCACTTACATTTCTTTCTTTTATCTTTTTTACATCTATTTTATTTTTAGACATACCTATTTTACCTCTACTTTATTTATCTTTATATTTTCGTTTAATATTTTATCTGCAACAACTAAAAAATTACATTCCGTATCTGTTAAATATATTTCGTCACTTTTGTTTTTAATATTTTCTGCTCTTTCTAGATTCTTTTCTAGATAACTTGCAATAATCTTTCCTGTATTTATTATATATGTATCTTTAATATTTTCCTTTATTAACTTTTCAAATAATGGGTAATGTGTACATCCTAAAACTAAAGCATCTAACTTAGGAAAATCTTTTACATATTCTTTTATAGTTAATTTTGCTATTTCATTATCTGTCCATCCTTCTTCTGCCATTGGTGCAAGAAGAGGACATTCTTTGTTATATATTTTTATATTTTTAATTTTTTTCTTAATACTTTTTTCCCATGCATTACTTTTTATTGTTCCTCTTGTAGCTATTATACCTATATTTTTATAGTCTATATTTTCTTTAATATAGTCTACTGTTGGCTCTATTATTCCTATAATAGGTACTCTATATATTTCTTTTACTACATCTAGCGCTTGACTTGTTGCTGTTCCACAAGCAATTATAATTAATTTAACATTAAATTTAAGTAAAAATTCGATATTCTTTTTTGTAAGTTCAATTATATTTTGTTTAGATTTTGAACCATATGGGAATTCTTTAGTGTCTCCTAAATATATTATTTTTTCATTTGGTAATTTTCTTTTGATTTCTTTATATACTGTAAGTCCTCCTACTCCTGAGTCGAACATTCCTATTGGTCTATTATCCATAATATCTCCTTCTTCTATTTTTTTATTATACAATAAAATAACATTATATTCAATAGTAGTAAAGAAATTGATTTATTTGCACCATTATGGTATAATATATTTTAATTCTTTTAGAAAGAATTTGCTTATATCCACATCAAAGACTTATTTTTGAAGGAGAGAGTGATTATGAGAAAGGAAAAAAGAAACTGGTATTCTGACACAACCCATATTTTATCTGACACTACTGGTTTAGATATCTCAGGTCTTTCTATAGACCGGTGGGATCAAGACTACTATGAACATTGTTTTCAAACGGGACTACTCTTTAAGCCTCTAATGAAGCCCCAAAAAGTTCAGTCACTTCATGTAGCTATACTTGATTCAGGATTAGAAATCTTTGCAATTATGAATCCAAATGATTTTGATGAGATTGAAAGTATTGAAAGTTTCAGAAATTATATTACAAAAGTAAAATTTGAATACGGATACTATTTATCCAATCTTCATTATTACTTTAAACCTATGGAAAAGTTTAATGATTTATTTGTACGTCAGAATCTTATGAGATGCTTAAACCAATTGCTAGATATAAAATCTAAGGGGCAAACTATACCAGTTCATTATTCCCAAAGTGCTTGGCTTACAGATGTGTCTTCACATCTAGCATCTGAGCGCTAGAAGAAAAAACGTAGCGAACAAAATTCGCTACGTTTTTACTATTATAAAGAGTAAGGCAGCCTACTTTATTATATAAAATAGGCTGACTCACATTTAGTTATTTATTCTATTTGCAAAAATCACATTCTTTGTGCTCTGGCCATTCTGGTTTCTCTGGTTTTTCAGGCTTTTCTGGTCTTTCTGGTTTGCATTTTATTTCACAATCACAGTCTAACTTTTCACCTTTTAAACACTTGAATTCCTTTTCTACTTTTGCACAAATTTTTGAATGCTTTACTTTGTTTGCCCATATTTCTATTGAATAATATCTGTCTGGGCAAAGTGGTCCAAATACAAATTCTCCATTTTTATCTGTAAAAGTATGAGAAACTGGTTTTCTTTCATCTCCACAATCGCAATCAACTTCAACTAGTTTTACAACTGCATCTACTATTGGATCTCCACAGTCATCTTTTACAATACCATAAATAACTGTTCTATTATCTTTTGAAATTGTAATATCTAAATCATATTGCTTTCCAGCAGCCATAATTCCGTCTACGTCTACAATTGGGCATATTTTTTTATCATATTTCATATTATATTACCTGCCTTTCTTTTATATAATATGAAATATTTTTATTTAAGTTACTACATTATTCCCATTTTTTTCATCATTCTTTTACCTTGTTTTAACATTTTGTTTGAACCATGACCTTGAATTTCGCCATACATCATTGTAGCTCCAACAGCTATTACCATTCCTGCAATCATTCCTTTAACAAACTTCATAATTTTTACCTCCTATCACTTATTATGTCTTTTTATATATTTATTATACCAAGAATACATTTCAAAAATTGCTATTAGTAGTAAAAATATAGCAAATAATTTTCTGAGCAATTTTGTATCTATCTTTGTTGCAATATATGAACCAATTAATGCACCTATTACTCCTAGTATAGCAATAGGTATGGCTAGTTTCCATTTAATTTCTTTATTTTTTATATTTACTATAGTTGCAACTATTGAAGTTGGTATAAAAAATATCAAATTACTGGCTTGGGCAATTTTTTGATCAACACTCATGAAGCAAACTAAAATTGTAATTAATATAGTTCCTCCTCCCATGCCCATTCCACTTACGATTCCTGAAATAATTCCTGAAAATATCTCTAACATTTTTTCACATCCTTAAAATTGAAATTGCTGCATAAATTAGAAATGCTATAAACATTAAAATTAGATACTTATCTTTTACTTTATTTAATAATTTGGCACCTATTATTCCTCCTATTATTCCTCCTATTCCGCAAAAGATCCCTAATTTAAAGTCAATATATTGAGATTTATTATAAAAAAATAAGCTAGCTAATACCATTGGAAGTATGCAAAAAATCGACATTGCTCTTGCCTCTTTTTCAGTAGTTTTAAAAATATAAACAAAAACAGGAACAAGTAAAAGTCCTCCTCCTGATGCAAATAACCCACTTAGTGCTCCTGCTAATATTCCTACTAAAATTATTTTTAATGCTGCTTTTTTATTTTTTGGAATTATTTCTTTTAAATCTTTATTTTTCATAAATTTATTTTATCTTTTATTTCATATTTTATACAAAAATAAAAAAATAAACATGTTTAAATGCTTATTTTCTTTTTTCCATATATTCTTCAATAAATTTTTCAAGTTTTGCAGCAGTATGACAGGAAATACAATGAGCTAATTTTTCAGTTTCTTCTTCTACTAAATTTTCATCTGTTTTTATTATATCTTTTAAAAATATTCTAAATAGGGCATGTCGTCTTTCTATATATTTAGCTCTTACTTCTCCATTTTTAGTTATTGTAATATTTTTATATTTTTCATAGTTTATTAATCCTTGCTCTTTTAATAAATTTAATGCATTATTAGTACTTGCTTTTGTTACTTCCATTGAATTTGCAATATCTGTTACTCTAACTACATTATTTTTCTTAGATAATACATATATTGTATATAAATATTCTTCTAATGAATCTGTCATATCTTTACTCCACTTTCATTTCTTTTGGTTTTACTCTTGTTGTAGCAATTGCATTTGTTTGTGCTTCATTCCATCTCATAACTCTAATATTTTTATATGTGTCTAATACTTTTGAGTATTTATCTCTTTCATCTTCCCATACTGTTTCTGGTATTTTATCAAAGCTATCAAAGATTTTTTCAGCTTCAGCTAAGTATATTACTTGTTCTTGTGGTGACATATTATCATATTTTTTTGCAAAGTTAGATAGACTGTCTAGTTTTTGGTTAGCATCTATGAATGAAAAAAAGTCTTTTACTTTAATTCCAGCCATTCTTATTTGAACAATAGACATAGCAATTAATATAACAATAAATATGAATAATATGAATATAATTGCTAAAGCTTGTATCATTACCTTCTCCTTATCTTTAGATTTTTTTATTATTATATCATTTGTTTATTTACTTTGCAATAACCTTAAAACATTACTATGATAACAAATCTAATTTCTTAATTAAAAATAATTGCATATTCGAAAAATTTTTTTCTTGGCTGCTTAAGTTAAAATTATTTGAATTTTATAACTTCAAACTATAGGCCTTATATAATTTTGAATATGCAATTATTTATATAAATATATTAAAAGGCATTTGGTATTATTATTTATTATGATACTTTTATTCCATCGCTGTCTGCACTTACATTTACTTTACCTTTTACTTTACCATCTAACATTGCTTCTGCAATTTTGTCTTCTATCATTGTTTGAATAGCTCTTTTTAATGGTCTTGCGCCAAATGTTTTATCTGTTCCTTTCTTTATTACTAATTCCTTTGCTTTATCGTCCACTTCTAATTTTATTCCTTGATTTTTTAGTAGTTTTGCAACATTAGATAACATTATATCTACTATTTGTTTTATTTGTTTATCTTCTAATTTATGGAATACTATTATTTCATCTATACGATTTAAAAATTCTGGTTTAAATTCTTTCTTTAATTCTCCCATAACATCTTTTTTTATGTCTTCATATTCTTTTTCTGAATTTTCTTTTTCTTCTGTAAATCCTAATGTTTTCTTTTCTGTAATTAATTTTGCTCCTATATTTGATGTCATAATGATTACTGTGTTTTTAAAGTTGACTGTTCTTCCTTGTGAATCAGTAAGTCTACCATCATCTAATACTTGAAGTAACATATTCATTACATCTGGATGAGCTTTTTCTATTTCATCAAATAGAATTACTGAATATGGTTTTCTTCTTATTTTCTCTGTAAGTTGACCTGCTTCATCATATCCAACATATCCTGGAGGTGATCCTATAAGTTTTGCAACTGAATGTGATTCCATATATTCGGACATATCTATTCTAATTAGAGCATCTTCACTTCCAAATAAGTTTTCTGCCAAAGCCTTAGATAGTTCTGTTTTTCCAACACCTGTTGGACCCAAGAAAAGGAATGAACCAATTGGTTTATTAGGATCTTTAAGTCCCATTCTACTTCTTTTTATTGCTTTAGCAACAGCGGTTACTGCTTCATCTTGACCTATTACTCTTTTATGCAAATTTTCTTCTAAGTTTTTTAGTTTATCATTTTCACTTTGTGATACTTTTGTTACTGGTATACCTGTCCAAGATGATATTACATTTGCAATGTCTTCTTCTCTTAAAGTAGATATCTTTTTACTATTTTTATTTTCCCAGTCTTTTTTTGCATTTTCTAATTCTTTCTTTTTAGCATTTTCATTATCTCTTATTTTAGCTGCTTTTTCAAAGTTCTGAACTCTTATTGCTTCTTCTTTTTCTTTATCTAATTTTTCAATTTCATCTTTTATTCCTTTAAAGCTGTCTGGTTCTGTATAACTTTTCATTCTTACTTTAGATGCCGCTTCATCTATAAGGTCTATTGCTTTATCTGGTAAAAATCTATCATTAATATATCTTGAGGATAATTCTACAGCTGATTTTATTGCTTCATCTGTTATTTTTACATTATGATGAGCTTCATACTTATCTCTTAAGCCTTTTAAAATTTGAATTGTTTCTTCTTCAGTAGGTTCATTTACAGTTACTGGACTAAATCTTCTTTCTAGAGCTGCATCTTTTTCTATATATTTTCTATATTCTTTTAGAGTAGTTGCTCCAATTAATTGTATCTCCCCTCTTGCTAAAAGTGGTTTTAAGATATTGGCCGCATCTACTGCTCCTTCTGCTGAACCTGCTCCAACAATTGTGTGAATTTCATCTATGAATATTATTACATCTCCAGCTTTCTTAACTTCTTTTAATGCTTTTTTTATTCTTTCTTCAAAGTCTCCTCTATATTTAGCACCAGCAACCATACTTGCCATATCTAAACTTACTACTCTTTTATTTTTTAATATTTCTGGAACATCTCCTGCTACTATTTTTTCTGCTAATCCCTCTGCTACTGCTGTTTTTCCTACTCCTGGCTCTCCAATTAGACATGGGTTATTTTTAGTTCTTCTAGATAAAATTTGAATAACTCTTTGAATTTCCTCTTTTCTTCCTATTACTGGATCAAGTTTTCCTTCCTTTGCTTGTTTTGTTAAATCTACACCATATTGGTTAAGTGTTGGTGTTGAATTATAACTACCTTTATTTTCTGAAGATCTCTCATCTTCTTTATTAGATCCTTCTTCATTTAATACTTTTAAAAGTTCATTATATAGCATTTGTGGATTTATTCCTTCTTCTAATAAAATCCTAGTGGCTACACTGTCTCCTTCTTTCATTATTCCAATTAAAATATGCTCTGTTCCTATATATTCTGTACCTGTTCTTCTAGCTTCTAAAAAAGCATTTTCTATTACTCTTTTACTTCTAGGAGTAAAGCTTATTTGATTACTATCTTCTATTTCTTCTCCTACTCCTACAATTTCTTCTATTGCTTCTTTTACTTTTTCCGCTGAAATACCTTGATTATCTAATACTTTACTAGCAACACCTGTTCCTTCTGAAATTAAACCATATAATAGATGTTCTGTTCCTATGTAGTTATGACCTAATTCCATAGCTAATTCTTGAGCATATTCTAATGCCTTTTCAGCTCTTGCTGTAAATTTATAATACATACTAATCCTCCTTTATTATTTGTTTTATAATTTCACATCTTGCAATCTCTTGATCAATGATTGATAATTTTTTTCCAACTCTTTTTTGTATATTAGCTGGTTTTGTATATAACATCAATTCTGATACTTTTTTATCTGTTAATTCTTTTATAATCCCTAAATCTGTACCTAACTTAACACTAGAAAGTAACTCTATAGCTTCTTCTTCACTTAATCTTTTGGCATTTGAAAGTATTCCATAGTCTCTATAGACTTTATCTTCTAGTTTTACAGAATTCTTAGATAAATATTTTCTTGCTACTCTTTCTTGCTCTATTATTTTTTGTGTTATTAAATTTAAATTTTTAGCTATTTCTTTTTCTGTTATTCCTAATGTCTGATTATTAGATATTTGATAAATATCTCCTTCTGTCTTTGTGCCTTCACCATATATTCCTCTTACATTCATACCTAAATTATTTACTACATTTAGCATCTTATTTAAGTTTCCTGTCATATCTAAGGCTGGAATATGTACAAGAGTAGATACCTTAAGGCCAGTACCCACATTTGTTGGACATGCTGTTAAATATCCATATTTAAAATGATAACTATATGGTAATAGCTCTTCTATCTTTTCATCAATTTCTATAGCTAAATTTAATATATTATCTATATCTAAACCTGATGTAAATACTTGCAACTTTATATGGTCTTCTTCATTTACCATTATACATATATTTTCTTCGTCATTTATTATAATGGCAGTATATGGCATCCTTGTTTTTGCAAAGTCCGGACTTATTATATGTTTTTCTACTAAACTTTGTTTTGTTAAACTGTCCATATCTTGCATGCTTAAAAATTTCAAATTATACCCTATAAGTGGTGTTATTTCTTTTATTTTATTATATATTTCTTTTAGGTCTTCTTCTGCAGCTCTATTAGTAAAGGGAAAACCTTTTATATTTCTTGATAATCTTACTCTTGAACTTAAGACTACGTCTGACTCTTTTCCATTTTGAACATACCAATTCATTATTTATCAATCTCCTTTATTTTATCTCTTATTTTTGCAGCATCTTCATATCTTTCTTCTTTTATTGCTTTTTCTAAGTCTTTCTTTAGGTTTTCTAATTCATCCTTCTTTTTATCTTTTTCTTGTTTTTTAGGTTTTATTTTTTGACTTTCTTCTAAGCTAGCACTTTTTATTCCTCTTCCTATATGTTTTGATGTTCCATGTAAGTTTTTAAGTAATGAATCTATTGGATTTGAAAAAACATCATAGCAATCACTACATCCAAACATTCCAGTATTAATAAAATCATTATATGTCATATTACATGTTTTACATTTTACATCATTTGTACTAAAACTTGGAAGTAAACTATTTTCTGCATAATCGTTAAAGAAATCTCCTAAAAAGCTACTAAAGTTTATAGGTATGTCTATATTATCTACTCCTAATTTTTTAGCACAATCTGTGCATAATATAAGTTCCTTTTTTACTCCATTAATAATTTGCGTATATCTAAAATTTGCCTCATTCTTTCCACAATTTTGACACAACATGTTAATTCCTCCTTTAAAATTAAACTAAATTTATGAGCATATTTTTAAAAATTTTTGCTCTTATTTCATCTTTAGTTTCTTTTGGCAAAGTAAGTACATTGTCACTTGTTGCTCCTTTTATTAATCTTGCTTCTTTTTCATCTATAATGTCATAATCTAAGAAATTCTTTACAAATATATCTACTTCTTTAGCTGTTATCGAATTTCCTACACTATTTATAATATGCATTAAATAATCACTATGAGTAATATTTACCTTTTTTATTTTAATACATCCTCCACCACCTCTTGTGCTTTCTACATAATAACCTTGCATTGGCGTAAATCTGGTAGAAATTACATAGTTAATTTGTGATGGAACACAGTTAAAATGCTCTGCTAAGTCATTTCTTTGTATTACTGCATAGTCATCATCTTCTAACATTTCTTTAATAAAATCTTCTATTATATCTGATATTCTCATTTTATCTCCCCTTATATTACATATTTCGATTTTATTTGACTTTGACTTTCTTTGACTTTTAATAGTATATACCCTTTTACATAAAATGTCAATAGTTTTTTGAAATTATTTTTATGCTTTTGATTGACGATTTTTGTCGAAAGTGTTATTATTATGCTATATTATATATGAAAGGGGAGTTTTATATGTACTCATCAAATTATTTAAGAGCTTCAAGCTCAATGAATAACTTAGTAGATTCATCTATTTGGGTTATAATTTCTTTAATACTTGCTATAGTAGGTGGAATATTAATTTACTTTTTATTTTTAAGCAAGAAAAATGAAGGAAAATTTAAAGGATTTGTTGCTTGGCTTTATGACTTTTTATCTTTTAAGAAAATGTTTATGGAAGCTTTATTAAAAATTACTTATTTAATAGTAGCATTATTCATAACACTTTCTTCTTTTGCATTAATAGGAACAAGTTTCTTGTCATTCTTATTAACATTAGTTATAGGAAATATTGTTGCAAGAGTTGTTTATGAATTTTCATTATTACTTCTTGTTATTACAAAAAATACAACAGAAATTAATGACAAATTATCTAAAGATAAAGAAAAAAAGAAAGAAGATAAATAAATATTTTAGCGAAGATTTTTCTTCGCTTTTTTTTGCATAAAATTATTCCTTAGGCATATATTTTTATAAATCTAATTATAAGGAGATGTCTTATGGAAAACAATGTAAATAACAGCAATACTGAATCTTCTAAAGATGAATTTGTGAAAGTTGATTTAAGAGACGGCACAAAAAATTCTAAAGATTTTTTTAGTCTCTTTTTTAAAAAACCTATTAATTTATTAAAAAAAATTAGTAAATCAAAAGATTTAAAATTGTTCAATGTTTCTTTATTAGTTTTGCTTATATGGCTTTTTGTAACATTTATACACTCATTATTTAGCTACAATTATAATTATGATGGTTTAACATATATTTTGATTATTATACGTGATTTAACAATTCCTATTTTATCTGTTGGATTTTTAGCACTAGTAATTCACTTACTTAATCCTAGTAAAGATGATGATTATCGTTTGACTAACACAGTTACATCTGTTATTGTTTGCAAAATACCAATTATTTTTATAAGTTTTTTATCTTTATTATCTTTAGTTAGTGATAAAGCATATTTTTTGCTAAATCCTATATCATATTTTTGTATTGCCATTAGTACAATTTTTACTTTTTTTGCTATTAAATATTTATATAAAGAAAGTGAAGATGCAAGATCTTTTAAAATGTTTTTAATTGTAGAATTAGTGTTTTACATTATTTATTTATTTTTATCTTTTTTAAATATTTATTTAGTATAAAATTATCTCTTTTCTATTGAAATATTTTACATTTACATATATAATGTAGATAGAAAATCTTTTTAATAGAAAGGAGAATTTTTATGAATTTAAACATAACAGGAAAAGATTTTGAATTAACTGATTCTATTAAATCATATATTAATGAAAAAGTTAGTAAATTAGAAAAATATTTTGGAAGTGATTTTGATGCAGTTGCAACTTTGAAAATAGAAGGAAATAATCAAGTAGCTGAAATTAGAGTAAATATCGCTGGAGAAACTTTTAAAGCAGCTACTGCTAGTAAAGATCTATATGCTTCTATTGATAAAAATATTGAAATATTAGAAGGTCAAATAAGAAAAAGCAAGACTAAAAAAGATAAACAAAATATGGTTGAAACTATAAGAATGAATAATCAAGTAAATAATGAATCAGCTTCAGAAGAAGGAGAAATTATAAAAACTATATATTACAGTATCAAACCTCTTACTCCAGAAGATGCTAAATTAATTTTAGAGGGAGATGTAAAAAATAAATTTTTACCATTTATAAATGTTGATACAAATAAAGTTAATGTAATATATAAATTAAAAGATGGCAAGAACTTCGGTATCTTAGAGCCAGAAGATTAGTATACTTAAAAAGGGGAGATTTTATCTCTCCTTTTTTATGTATAAATTATATATAATATAGAATTAAATGTTATTGAGGAGTGAATTTTATGCAAAAATATGATGTTATAATTATTGGTATGGGGCCTAGCTCTGTATTTTTAGCATATGAATTAATAAAATTAAAAAAGGCTAATAATATTCTTCTTATAGAAGAAGGAAAAAATATAAAAGAACGTATTTGTCCTATTGAAAAAACTGGCAAATGCATAAAATGTAAACCATTTTGTAATATTACTAGTGGTTTTTCTGGTGCTGGTGCTTTTTCTGATGGTAAACTTTCATTATATAATCCAGATGATGATGATATATATGTAGGTGGAGAGCTTCATGAGTATATTGGAGTACAAAAGACAAAAGAATTAATTGATTATACAGATCAAATTTATTTAAGTTTTGGGGCAGATACTAATTTAAAAGGTATAGAATTTAAAGATGAAGTAAAGAAAATTTATGATAAAGCTAAAAAAGAAAATATTAATTTAATTAGTATTCCTATTAGACATTTAGGAACAGAAAAAAGTCATGAACTTTACTCGTTAATTCAGGATTATCTTAAAGATCATAATATAAATATGATGTTTGAAACAATTGTATCTGACATTATAATAGAGAATAATGAAGTAAAAGGCGTTAGAGTAAAAGAAGCAAAATATATAGATGATGACGTAGAATTAACTGATATATATGCAGATAATGTTGTTATTGCTGTTGGCAGAAAAGGTGCAAATTGGTTAACAAATATGTGTTATAAACACTCAATAAAAACAAAACCAGGAATTGTTGATATAGGAATTAGATATGAACTTCCAGATGAAATTATGAAAGATATTAATAAATATATGTATGAAGGTAAATTTATTGGAAAGCCTGAACCTTTTAGAGATAAAGTAAGAACTTTTTGTCAAAATCCTAGTGGTTTTGTTTCTACTGAAGTATATGATAATAATTTAACATTAGTAAATGGTCATTCATATAAAGATAATAAAAGTTCTAATACTAACTTAGCACTTCTCGTTTCTCACCATTTTAATTATCCTTTTGATAAACCTATTGAATATGGTAGAAATGTTGCTAAAAATTTAAACGAACTTGGTAATGGAAATGTAGTAGTTCAAAGACTTGGAGATATTTATAGAGGTAAAAGAACATGGCAAAATGAATTAGACCGTAATTCTGTTGTTCCAACATTAAAAGCGGCTGTTGCTGGAGATATTACTTTTGCACTTGGTTACAGAACAATGACAGATATTCTTCAATTTATTCGTGCTATGGATAAAGTAATAGAAGGATTTGCAGATCCTAATAATCTACTTTATGGTCCCGAAATTAAGTTTTATAGCAATAAAATAGATATTAATTCTAATTTTGAAACTAGTATAAAAAATCTATACTCTATTGGAGATGGTGGTGGATTAACTAGAGGTCTTATGATGGCATCTTGTTCTGGTGTTTATTTAGCAAGAATACTTTCTAAAAAGATTTAACATATAAAAAATAAAAATATATAAAAAATGAACCTAAAACTTTTAGGTTCACTTTTTATCTCTTATTTAAATAAATAATTTCGAAATTATTTAGTAATTTTCATTAACTACTCAGCCTTTTTAGTTGTTTTCTTTGTTGTTTTCTTTGGAGTTTCTTCTTTTACTTCAGAAGCTACTACTTCCTTCTTTTCAGCTTTTTTTGCTGCAGTTTTTTTAGGCTCTGCTTTTACAGCTAATTTGCTTTCTAATCTTGATTTCTTTCTAGACGCAGCATTTTTAGAAATAACTCCTTTTGAACAAGCACTATCTATTTTACTTTTAGCTAAAGACAATAATTCTACAGCTTCTTTTTCTCCTTTAGAGTTTGCTACTTCATATTTCTTTATAGCTGTTTTATATGCTGATTTTATCATATTATTTCTTTTTGTTTTAGTTTCTGCAACTTTTACTCTTTTTATAGCTGATTTTATATTTGGCATGTTTTGCACCTCCCTCTAATGTATTAGACTATAACATATGATATTATATCATGATTTTTCCAATAACGCAAGGGTTTCTTCATAATTTCCGCAAATTCTGTTTTTCATTTTATTTTCATAAAAAAAGCCCCTTTTAGGGGCCTTTGCGGCAAGAGCTGCAAATTATGAGGTTACATAACTTTCCAAGCAACTGTTGCTGCCTGAAATAGCTGTTTTGCTGGCAAAGTTCTCATTCCGTAAATTTCTGATGAATCAAGAACCCTGGCCATATTGTTTTCGATAGCTGTCAAAGTTATGAAATGACCTCCAGTTTTTGTAGGGTTACCATGATAAGTAGAGTTCTCTACACGCATTGGTACAAATCCGCCTCTTTCAAGAATATTTATTGCTTCTTCAATTTTTACTATTCTTGTGTCTTCTATTTGTTTTATTGCATTTACCTCAGCAATTATATTATCAAAGAGTACATGCCTACCTCCAATGCCAACGATCTTTCCTGTGATATCAATCGCTTCTTCTAAGCAATTTGCATTACAATCGTCAGGCAAGACTTGCTTAGCATCTTCAATGGTGGCTTCATAGCTAGAAAATACCTTTGGAAAGTTTTCAAATCGCCAACATCTATAGTTTTTACTTGCAATTTCATCTGCAAGTTCAACTACAGAAGAATATTGTATTCCATAAAAGTCTAGCAAATATTTTGCAGCAAAAACAATGCAACCTGCATCTTGCAAGGTATTTACTGCTCCAAATGAATAGTCTTTCCATCTAGTATCTGAAGCAATATAAATCTCTTTTGGCATATAACCAATTACGTCTTTGAAACTTCTGCTTTCTAACCCCCTTTTTGATTCTGTCCATAAGCCTTCACAAGCTTTTGTCATTTCAGACCGTGTTTTGTAAGTTTCTGGATCAACCAGAGCATCTGGAATAAAGAATTTTGTTTTACACATTTTCTTTCACCTCATATAAATTTTTACACTATGTGTAATATTATTATTTCATATTTATGTTAATTTGTAAATGTAAAAAAGAAGATACTAATATGTAATTAGCACCTTCTTCTTTATTATTTTTTTAATTCACAAAGTTAAGTTTAATATAACTATTTGTTAGCTAATTGAGATTCAGCTTGTTGAATTAATTTCTTAACCATGTTTCCACCTATTCTACCAGCATCTCTTGCAGATATAT
>CALXPX010000020.1 GCA_944390305.1 uncultured Clostridia bacterium | reverse complement strand
TCTTTTATTTCTTTAGCTGTAATATCTTGAAATTTCTTTACTACTTTATTTATTTCTTCTTGGGATATATCATAATATTGCATTTGTGCTTGTATTTCTATGCATGCTCTTAATAACCCTGCTCTTATTTCATCTTCTGTAATTTGTGGTTTTGTTAAAATATCTTTTGGCAATTCTAATCCTTTAACATCTAAAACATATATTGCTTCTTTTAATTTAGAATCAGAAGTAGAAAATGAATCAGGTTCGTTTATTCTATGTGATTGTAATAATAACCTTACTTTACTTTCTATAAGTTTTGCTTTGTTATAATATTTTATTTCACTTATTGCATTTTGTATTGCTTCTTCATTACTCATTTTTTCTGCTATTTTCATCGCTTTTTTATATGTAGAAACGCTAAATTGATCTTCTTTAAATCTATTAGCTGCCTTCTTTAATCTCGCTCTTTCTTCTCTTTCTTTTTTCTTATTTAAAAAATATTCAACTATTTTATTCATATATCTTAAACCTCTTATAAATAAAAATTCCCTAAGTTTCAGTCTTTATTCTAAAACTTAGGTGATATCTTTTTACCTAGTTAAATTCTCCCAAAGTGTAGAGAATTTTTCGTCTTCTATTTCGCCTTCTTCTGAAAGAGGAACAAACCAATCCCTCTTTATATAATTTCCATTTTCTAAAGCTTTTATAACTTCAGGATCTTTTGTAAGAAATGTTCTGCCATCAGCGTTTACAAACAGGCAATATCCATTGTTTATGCTATACCCTCCTAAATAGTTTAGCATTGGTGCATCTATACTTTCCGAAATAATTAGTGCTTTATATACCTCTTTGAATCTTTTTCCATATTTTATGGTTATTCCTTCCTTTGGTATTTCCATACATCTTTCTAAAAGTTTTTTGCTTAATCCTCGTATCCCCCGTTTTTGTGAATAGCTTTCGCAGCTCTTTTCAAAATTTTCCCTTATTGAATTTTGATCAAACATAGGTATTCCTCCAATAAATTATTACCCTGAGAAAAACAACAATGATATCTTATTATATCATATCTATTTAAAAAAGTAAATTTATTTTTTTAATTCTTCTATTGCTTTTTGTAATTGTGTATCTTTTTCTAAATCTAATGTTCCATTAAATGTATAATCTGTAATTTTTATATCTGGTTCTATTCCTATTTTATTTATTTTATTATGGTTTGGTGTAAAGTATTCGTCTGTTGTTATTTTTAAACCACTATTATCTGATAAAGGATATAACGTTTGTATTACTCCTTTTCCATATGTTGTATTTCCTACCAAAGTAGCATTTTCTACATTTTCTTTTAATATTCCTGCTAGAATTTCTGAAGCACTTGCTGAATATTCATTTACCAATAATACTATAGGCATATCTATTACTTTTGCTTTATCTGCTCTTGTTATTTCTTCATTTCCATTTTTATCTGCCTCTATTAGTAAAGTATCTCCTTTATCTGTCATTAATTCTGCAATTTCTAAGCATTCATCAACTATTCCACCACCATTATTTCTTATATCTACTACTAGTGATGTTATATTTTGAGATTTTAAGTCATTAAAAGCATTTTCAAATTGTTCTGCTACATTTCCTTCAAAACTTGAAATGTATATATATCCTATATTATCTTCTAATACCTGTGATACAATATGCTCAACTTCTATATCTCTTCTTTCTATTTCAAAAGTTTTTTCTTCATTATCTCTTAAAATTCCAATTGTTACTTTTGTACCTTTTATACCTTTAATCTTGTTTGTTATTGTATCAAAATCATCTCCATTACATTCTTCTCCATCAACACTTATTAAAATGTCTCCCGTCTGAAGTCCTGCTTCTTTTGCAGGAGAATTTTGCATTGTGCCATATATAACAATTTCATTATTTTCTGTATCCTTAGTTATATATACGCCTATTCCTACATATTCACCTTGTGCATCTTCTGTAAATTCTGACATTTCATCTACTGTTAAATATTCACTATATACATCATTTAGTCCAGAAACATATCCTTTAATTGCTCCTTCTATTAAAGAATTTTCATCAACACTTCCTATATATTCTTTATCTATTTTATTTCTTATAGCTGATAATTTCGCTTCTAATTCACTTGAGCGTATAGCTTCTCCTATTGATGATTCTGTATTCGAGTTACTTTCTTTACTGTATATACATATTGTAGTTATTACAACTGTTATAATTGCTGTTGCAATTATTGTCATAATAGTTTTAAATATTGAATTAGTTTTCATTTAATTTCCTTCTTTCTTTAATTTGCTGATAAATATTTTTTAGGATCTACATGAGTACCATTTTCTCTTACTTCAAAGTGAACATGAGGTCCTGTTGAGTTTCCCGTAGAACCCATTTCCATAATAATATCTCCTTTTTTTACAGTATCTCCCACATTTTTTAGAAGTTTATTTCCATGAGCATATAATGTTACTATTTTTACCCCTTCACTATTTAGTCCATGATCTATCATTACCATGTTTCCATAACCTCCAGTATTAAAGCTTGAATATATAACTATACCATCCGCTGCAGAATATACTGGATCTCCTGTATTTCCACCTATATCTATTCCATCATGATTTTTTACTACTCCTTGTATAGGATGTAGTCTTGAACCATATGGAGATGTAATATATGAACTTTCTAGTGTCGGCCAAATCATCTCTCCACCAGAATATTTTAGTTCATATGTTGAACCATCAATTGTATATCTAATTAAGTTTTCTAATTCTTCTTGTTGTTTTTTATATGTTTCTATTTCTGCATTAATTTGTTTTTCACTTTCAGATAAACTATTTTTATAATTTTCATGTACTGTTTTTGTATTTGTTAATACTATAGTTTGTTTTTCTGCTTCTACTTTCATAAGCTTCATATTCGCTTTATCTTCTTGAAGTTGATTATTGATTTTTTCTATTTCTTGTTTCTTCTGAGCCAATGTTTCTATTGATTTAGCATCATATTCTACAATTTTTTGTACAACATAGTATTTTGAAACAAAATCTATAATACTTTTAGAATTAAGAAGTACATCTAAATAACTAGTTTCACCATTTTTATATATTGCGACTAGTCTATCTTGAAGTAAGTTCATCTTTTTATCATATTCCGTTTGAGCTATATTTAATTCTTCTTCAGTTTTTTTCACCTTTTCTTGTAACTCTTGATACTTAGAATTTACTTCATCTAATTTTTCTTGATACTTCCTTACTCTATCATCTAATTCTTGTATTTGAATTACTGCTTCACTTAGTTCTCCTTGTACATAAGAAAGCTGTTCTTGGGCTTTTTGTAGTTCTTCTTCTACTTGTTCTTTTTGTTCATTTAAAGACAAGGTATTGACATTATTATTTTCTGATGCATTAGTAATAACATTATCTTCTGCCATAACAAAATAGAGGCTAGAAGATAATGTAAAAGCAGATATAATTATTACTAAAGCAGTAGAAATTATTCTATTTCTCATTATCTTTTATGCCTCCTTAATTTTGTTTATTATTTCTAATTATTTTAATAATATCTTAGACTTGGATGGCTAGTATATAATAGAGGATCTACTCTATTAGCTTTACCTCTTCCACCTATGTATACCTCATAATGTAGGTGAGGTCCTGTTGATATTCCAGTATTTCCTGATACAGCTATTTGCTGACCTGTTGAAACTACAGTTCCAACACTTACATTAAACCTAGATAAATGTCCAAATGCTGTATAGTATCCATTACCATGGTCAATCATTATATAGTTTCCATATCCTGATACCCATCCTGCAAGTATTACTTTTCCATCTGCTGGTGCATATACTGGAACATAACTTACACCTATATCAATAGCTCCATGATTTGTTGAAGCTCCTGCTGTTGGTGCTGTTCTATTTCCAAATATTGAAGTAATTATATTATAACTATATGATAATGGCCATTCTAATACACCTTTAAAACTTCCTTCATATCCACCACCAGAATTTATTACATTATTAGTACTGTTTCTTATTTCTTCTTGTGCTTTATCTATAGCTGCTTCGAATTCTGCAATTGTTTGTTGTAGTTTTTTCTCTTCTTCTGATAGATTACTTATAGTACTTTGTTTTGACACTTGTGCAGCTTTAAGTTCAGCATTTTTAGCATCTTTTTCACTTTTTACATTTTCTACTTCTGCTTTAGATGTTTCTAATTCTGCTTTTTCTTTTTCTATATTACTTTTTTGCTCTGCTACTTGATTCATTAGTTCTGTATCTTTCTCGGCTATTGTTTTTACTGCATTATATTTTGTAAACATTTCTATATAGTTAGTTGAACCTAGTAAAACATCTAAATATGAAATTCCTCCGCCTTTATACATTGCAACAAGTCTATCTTTTAATAAATTTTCTTTTTCTTCTAGTTCTTTTTCTTTTGCTTCTATATCTTGTTGTTTTTGCTCTATTGATGAATTAAGTGAACTAAGTCTTGTCTCTAGATTATTTATTTCACTTTCCAATCCAGATATTTGTGCATTTATTTGATCTAATTCGTTTGTAGCTGTTTCTTTTTGATCTTGAACGCCTTGTAATTGGCTTTCTGCATTTTCTTTTTGTTCATTTAATTCGTCTATTTCTGATTGAGTTGCACCTATACTTATATTAGTATATGCCAGAAGTATTCCTATTATAGCAAAAATTGTTATAACTTTTTTTATCATAAGATTTCCTCCTAAATTTATTTTAAACTTTTAAGTATTTTCTCATTGAAATAACGCTTCCTAATATACCAATTCCAATTCCTAATCCTAAGTAAACAGAAAGTACTAATAAGAACATATCTGAAAAACTTAGTAAACCAATTCCTATATCTTGAATTAATACAGATTCTCCTATTCCTCCCATAACAGCATTATAACTCAAGCCTAATATTATAAGAGTAATAATTGCTGATATTAGTCCTATTATTATACCTTCTACAATAAATGGTCCTCTTATAAAACTATTTGTTGCACCAACATATTTCATTATTGAGATTTCTCTTCTTCTAGCATGTACTGTTAATTTTATTGTATAAGAAATTATAAAAATTGATATGATGATAAGTAAAGCTAATATTATTGCTGTCATTATTTGAATACCTTTTGCTAATTCTTGTAATCTATTGATTGTATTATTTTCACTTGCTATTTCATCTACATGTTCTAATTTAAAAATTTGATCCTGTACTTTCTCATTTAAAGATAAATCAGTTAGAGTAACAAAATATGAGGCTGGAAATGGATTTTCTTCATCCCATCCATCAAGTAGTTCTTGATTATCATCAAGTGTCGCTTTCATTGAATTTAAAGCGTCTTCTTTACTTACAAAAGTTATTTTATTTACTCCATTTATATTTTTTATTTCATTTCCTAAAGTTTCTATATCTTCTTCAGTCGCATCTTCTTCTATAAATATTTGTATCCCTTGTTGGCTTTCTATTTGTCTTATTACGCTATTTACATTTTCACCTATTACAAAGAAAAGTCCAAATATAAACATTGTCGCACACATGATTATGATTGATGCACTTGTCATTTTTTTTTGTTTAAATGTGCTTTTAAATCCTTCTCCTATTAAATAACTAATTACATTATACCTCATCATATCCACCTTTTTCGTCTCTTACAATATTTCCTTGATCTATTCTAATAACTCTTTTATTCATTTTGTCCACTATGTCTTTTGCGTGAGTTGCAACAACTACAGTTGTTCCTCTTAAATTTATATCATTTAATAATTCCATTATATCCCATGCTGTATTTGGATCTAGATTTCCTGTTGGTTCGTCAGCAATTAGCATTGAAGGATTATTAACAATTGCTCTAGCTAGTGCTACTCTTTGTTGCTCTCCTCCTGATAGTTCATTAGGATATACTTTTGCTTTATTACTTAGTCCAACTAGTGATAGTACCATAGGAACTTGTCTTCTTATATGTTTAGGAGTAGCCTTTACTACATACATTGCAAAAGCAACATTTTCATAAACAGTTTTATCTGGTAATAATCTAAAGTCTTGGAACACTATTCCCATACTTCTTCTTAAAAATGGTACTCTACTAGGTTTTAAGAATGTTGTGTCTTTTCCATTTATTATTATATTTCCTGAAGATGGTTCTTCTTCTTTCAAGATAAGCTTAATAATTGTTGATTTTCCTGAACCAGAACTTCCTACTAAAAAAGCAAATTCCCCTTTATTTATTTTAAAATTAATATTATGAATTGCTTCTGTGCCTGTATCATATTTTTTACTAACATTTCTAAATTCTATCATTTTCATCGTCCTTTTTAGTATTATAAATCATTGTAATAATAACAATAATTTTAAATATTTTCAATAGTTTCTAGTAAAAAATTTGTATTATTTTTATCCAAAATAAGAAGATTTTGTATATTTTGTATAATTGTGAAATTTTTGTGAATTCTTCTTTTATTTAAAAATGTAATAGTAGAGCATTATTTTTTAATAATGCTCTACTATTTACTTTTTTTATTTTCTTTAATTTTTATTTTGTTAATTAATTATTTTTTTAGGTTTTATCCACCACTATTATTTCCTTACTAGATTTTGTAAGAACTTCTGGTTCATTTCTGCTAACTTTTATTGTATCTTCTATTCTTATTCCATATTTTCCTGGCAAATATATTCCTGGTTCATTAGTAACAACCATATTTTCTTTTAATGTTAATTGTGAATTATGACTTAATATTGGTAGTTCGTGTATTTCTAAACCCACTCCATGACCTAATGCATGAATTAGTGAATGATTATATAAATAAAGTTCATTTTCTACACTTCTTGCTAACATTTTGCAACTTGTGCCTTCTTTAAATTCTTTTATTAAATTTTTTTGAATTTTTAAAATCAGATTATAATTTTCTTTCATTTCATCTTTTATGTACCCTGCAAATATAGTTCTTGTCATATCTGCTGCATATCCATTATATTTAGCTCCAAAATCTATTGTTATTGGATCTCCTTGACGTATAATTTTGTCACTTGGTATAGCATGTGGTTTTGATGAATTTATTCCTGATGCAACAATTGTTTCAAAAGCTTGTCCATCAGCTCCATTTTCTAAGAAATATTTTTCTATTTCTAGTGCTACTTGTTTTTCTGTCATACCTATTTTTATAAAGTCTAATAGATAATCAAAACAATTGTCTGTTATTTTGCATGCTTTTTCTATATTTTTTATTTCATCTTCATCTTTTACCATCCTTAGTTTTTCTATAATACCTTCTGTTTCTTCTATGTTTTTTATTCTATATTTTCTTATTATTTTTTCATACCCAGCAAAAGTTACATAGTTTTCTTCAAATCCCACGTTTTCACAATTTTGAAAAAATCCTTGATTATCTATATCTGAAATGTCTTTGGAATCAAATATAACAAATTCATCATTTATAGTTAGGAATCCATTTACCTCTTCTATATATCTTGCATCAGTTATAAATATATTTTCTTTATCTGTTATTAGAATTTCTCCTTCTACTGGAATTCCTAAAATATATCTTATATTTATAGGATTAGATATTATTAATCCTTGCATATTTAATAATTTCATTTTTTCTCTTATACATCTAATTTTATAGTTCATTCTATCACTCCTTTAGAAATAAACCCTTTATATTTTATAAAAACTGCAATATATTAACTTTTGGTTTCATTATATATTATATATTTCTATATTTCAATGATATTTTATATTTTACTAATATAAAAAACCTCTTATAGAATTCATAAGAGGTTTATGTTAATTTCTTTATTTCTTTACATGGATTTCCTACTGCAACTGTATTTTCTTGTATATCCTTTGTAACTATGCTTCCTGCTCCTATTACTGAATTATCTCCTATTGTTACTCCTGGCAAAATCACAACATTTCCACCTATCCAAACATTATTTCCTATTTTTATTGGTTTTGCATATTCTAGCCCTTCATTTCTTTGTTTAAAATCTAGCGGATGACCTGCAGTATAAATACCACAATTTGGTCCAAAATATACATTGTTTCCTATTTTTACTTCTGCACAATCTAATATAACCAAATTATGATTTGCATAAAAATTATCTCCTAATATTATATTGTATCCATAGTCACAATAAAAATTGGGTTCTATTTTTGTATTTTTTCCCTTGCTTTTAAAAAGTACTTTTAGTATTTCTTCTTTTTCTTTATCTTCGTTATACTTCTTTTGATTGTACATTCTGCAAAGTTCTTTAGCCTTTTCTCTTTCTTTTACAAGTTCTTCATCTAATTCTGCTAAATATAACTCTCCATTATCTCTTTTTTCTTTTTCAGTCATTATACTTTACTCCTTTATTATTTGCCTTATACTTTATACATTCCAAGTGTAAATATTTTTAATAAAGTTATTAACATTATATATTCTGGAATAAAAATTACTAAAAATGTAGCAAGTACAATAAATGGTCCAAAAGGTATATATTCATTTGATTTTTTCTTTTTTGATACAATCAATATTATACTTATTATTGCAGCTAATAAGAATGCTAATATAGATATAATAACTATGTTATATGCTCCAAATATTATACCTAAGGCACCCATTAATTTTACATCGCCAAATCCCATTGCTTCTTTTCCTGCAATAAGACCTCCTATTAGTGTAATAATTAAGAATATTCCTCCACCAATTGCTAAACCTAATAATCTATCTAATAGTAAACTTAAACTTCCTGTTCCTTCTATAAATGCAAATAGTAATCCTACTTCAAATAAAGTAAGAGTAAGTCTATTTGGTATTATTTGTTCTTTATAATCTATTGCAAAAGCAGAGATTAATAAAGGAGTTACAATTAAATATTTGATTAAATCTATTTGCCATCCAAAAACAAATAGTAGTACTATATATGTTATAGCTGTTAAATACATAAATTTATAATTTAATTTTATTTCTTTTATGTATGATTTAAAGAATTCTTTACATAATATTGGTTTATGATTACTCATCCTTATAGTTGCCCAATCTAGCAACTGACCTATTCCTAATCCTAATAATCCTATAAAAAAATAATACAATATGTGAATATCATTTATATACATTTAATAATCTCCCCTTAAAACTTATTTTTTTCCAAAATCTTTTTTTCTATCTTTCTTTTTATATTATTAATCTTTACTTTTTCTTTGCAAATAGGTTCTGTCAATATAGAAAACATTTTCATTCTTTTCGTACCTAATACATCAGTAAAAATTTGATCACCAACTTCTGCTATTTTATTGTTTTCTTTAATACCTATAATTTTTTTTGCTTTTTTAAATCCAATTTTACTTGGCTTTAAAGAAAAATACACATAAGGTATCTCTAAAAAATCTGCTATTCTTTTTACTTTTTTCTTTTTTATACTATTTGATAAAATGCAAAACTTTATATTATTACTTTTCATTTCTTCTATCCATTTTTTTATTCCATCTAATGGTTTCTTATCTAAGTCTATAAGTGTATTATCTGAATCTAAAAGAAGTGCTTCTATTTCATTTTCAGTTAGCATTTCTAATTTTATGTCTGTGATTTTTTTTACTCTTAAGTCTGGTAAAAGCATTAGTTTTTTCTCCTTAATTTATATTCATATTATATTTATAAAAAATATATATGTCAAGGTTTATTCCTTGACATATTTTTATATATTATATTTTTTAGTTTACCATGCTTTTAAAAGATGACAAAGTTGTTGTTTTCATTATTCTTACTCTTGGAAGTTCATATTTGGATGAGCCTTTATACACTCTTCCGCCTTGAGTAGTAAAAGCTAATTTGTATCCAGCAGTTTTTAAAGCTTCTATTCCAGTATCATTATATTGTCCAAATGGATAACAAAATATTGTAGCATTTCCACCTAATGCTTTCTTAGAATCTTCTAAATCTTTTATTATTTTCTCTTTAGTCCATGATAACATTACTCCTTTTCCATTAGACGCTCCTTCATGCATACAATCTGAATGAGATTGATAACTTACATTTTCCTGTTTTTCATTTGCTCTATATCCATACCAAGATGTAATTACAAAAGATGTAGCATCTACATCATATTTTTGTAAAACAGGAACTGCAAGCTTAAAAAATGAATCATCTCCATCATCAACAGTTAATACTACACTTTTTTCTGGCAAAATTGTTTTTCCATCAATATATTCTTCAACTTCCTCCCAAGTAGGGAAATAAAAATCATTTTCAGATAAGTATTTTATTTGTTCTTCAAAATCTGAAATTTCTATAAAATTATTATCTTTATTTGCTCCTGATTCGGTATTTTTATCATAAAAGAAATGATACATTAATACTGGTAATCCTTTATTACCAATTGAATTTCGTACTTTCACTTCTCTTTTTATACTACTTTCATTTCCAGCAGCATCTTTTACTTTATATGTAATTTCATATGTTCCTATCTTATTTGTATCAACTACTCCATCTATAGTTATTTTGTCTGTTATATCCCCATCTATATTGTCTTTTGCAACTGCTTTTTTATCATTATATATACTTCCTAAAGCAACAATTTCTTTTTCTTTGCCATTTAAAGTTATAACTGGTTTTTCATTATCTTCTGTAATATTTTGCGTAGCTACTTCTTTTATGTTTTCTGTTTTTTCTTTATTAAAGAAAATCAATTTTATTGCCATAGCTATTATTATTATTAAGATTATCGTAAAAAGTATTTTTAAAGCATTATTTTTTTGTTTTCTTTTATTATATTTATAATTTTTCATACAAATTCTCCCCTTTTTTATTTAATTTCATCATTATATTTTCTATTCTGTTTTCATATTTTTCATAGACAATTTCACTTTTTGTTTTTCTTTATCTATTCCTATTACTCTAACTTTTATAATATCTCCTATTTTGACTATATCGCTTGGCTTTTTTACAAATTTATCACTAAGCTCTGATATATGTACTAGTCCATCATGTTTTACTCCTATATCTATAAAAGCTCCAAAGTCTGTTATATTTCTTACTGTGCCAGTTAAAATCATTTCTTCTTTTAAATCTTCGAATTTTAATACATCTTCTCTAAGTATTGGTTTTGGCATATCTTCTCTTGGATCTCTTCCTGGTTTTGATAGTTCTTTTATAATATCTTCTAATGTCATTTCTCCTATTTTTAAATCTGTAGATACTTTTTTTGTATCTATCTTATTTAATTCTTCTTTTATTTTTTCTAATTTATTCTTATCTAATAAATCTTCTTTTTTATATCCTATTTCCTTTAATAATTTTTCTGTAGCCTCATAGCTTTCTGGATGTACTGCTGTTATTTCTAATGGATTTTTTCCTTCTGGAACTCTTATGAATCCTGCACATTGCTCATATGCTACTTTTCCAAGTTTAGGTACTTTAAGTAATTCTTTTCTTTCTTTTAATTTTCCATTTTCATCTCTATATTTTACAATATTTTTTGCAATCGTTTTATTTATACCTGATACATATGAAAGAAGTGAATATGTCGCCGTATTTACATCTACTCCAACTGTATTTACTGCATCTTCTACAACTAAGCTTAGGCTTTCAGATAATTTTTTTTGGTCTACATCATGCTGATATTGTCCTATTCCTATTGCTTTTGGATCGATTTTAACAAATTCTGCAAGTGGGTCTTGAAGTCTTCTTGCTATTGAAATAGCTCCTCTTAAAGATACATTTAAGTCAGGATATTCTTCTGTTGCAAGTTTTGATGCTGAATATACTGAAGCTCCTGCTTCACTTACTATTGTATAATACACATCTTTATTTAACAATTCTTTTACCTTTTTTATAGTGTTAGCCACAAAAATTTCTGATTCTCTTGATGCTGTTCCATTTCCTATTGCTATCATATTTATATTATCTTTAGTAATTAATTTAATTAATTCTTTTTCAGCACCCTCAATATCATTTTGTGGTTCTGTTGGATATATAACACCTGTATCTAATACTTTACCTGTTTCATCTATAACTGCTAATTTGCATCCAGTTCTATATGCAGGGTCAAACCCCAGTACTGTTAATCCTTTTAATGGAGATGCTAATAATAATTGCTTAGCATTTTTCCCAAAAACTTCAATTGCTTTTTTATCTGCTTTTTCTGTTAAATCTGCTCTTATTTCTCTATCTAAAGACGGTTCTATTAATCTTTTAAAACTATCTTCTATTGTATCGTTTAAAATATTTTCATATTTTGGATTTCTAATTATATTCTTTGATAAATAATTTAGAATCTTATCCTCTGTTTTTTTTATAGTTACCTTTAGAAATTCTTCTTTTTCTCCTCTATTAATAGCTAAAATTCTATGGCTTGGTATTGTACTTATTTTTTCATTATAATCATTATACATACTATATGTAGAATTTTCTTCTTTCGTATTTTTAGTAGAAATAATCCCTTCTCTATAATAAAACTTTTTAATCTGCTTTCTATATTCTGCATTATCTGATATTTCCTCTGCAATAATATCTTTTGCACCTTGAATGGCATCATCTACTGAAGTTACTTCATCTGTTAAAAATTCTTTCGCTATATCCTCTATTTTTCTACTTTCTTTTTGATCCATTATTATTTTTGCAAAAGGTTCTAACCCTTTTGCTTTAGCAACAGTAGCTCTTGTTTTTTTCTTTTGCTTAAATGGTCTATATATATCTTCTACTTCTGCAAGAGTTAGTGCGTTGTTTAAGCTTTTTTCTAATTCTTCTGTAAGTTTTCCTTGATTTTCAATAGAATTTCTTACTTCTTCTTTTCTTAATTCTAAATTTCTTAAATATTTGAGTCTTTCATCTAATTGTCTTAAAACTTCATCACTAAGTCCTCCTGTAACTTCCTTTCTATATCTTGCAATAAAAGGAATTGTGTTTCCTTCATCTATTAGGTTAATTGTTTTTTGAACTTGAGTATTTTTAATATTTAATTCGTTTGCTATAATTTCTGATATATCCATATATATTATTTATCCTTTCACTTTTTGTACAAAAATTATTCTAGCATACTGATTTTAGAATTGCAACAAAAGATTAATTGTTAAATATATAAATATAAATAATATAGATATATTTTAAACAATGTACCAAATTTTATTTTCTTTAAAATATTTTGAGAGTTTATCTTTAAAAAATATTTCTCCTTCTTTTTTTAAATCACTTTTATACATATATTTTCCCTTCCCTCTTCCAGTCATTTTATTTTTATCATAAATTTCTACCTTATTACTAAATGCCTCTTTATTTATAGCATTGTGGACATAGCTATATGTCATAAATATAATTTCAAAAAATATTTTTTTCTTGGCTTTTTCACTTAAGTTTTCTTTTAAATAACTAATTAAATCATTATAAAGTTTTTGCCAATTATCTAGAAAAATTACTGGAGCTATTAATATTCCTACTTCATAATCTGCCTCTACTAATTTATTAATTGCATCTATTCTATCTTTCAGCTTTGATGTTCCAAACTCTACATTGTTTATAATATATTCTGGATTTACGCTCATTCTTATTATTATTTTTCCATTATGATTTAAATTCAAAAGGTCATCTACATATGCAAATTTTGTTGGAAATGTCAATTTTCCTTTTTTAGTATTATTAAAGTTTTCTATTGTCCATACTAAATTATCCGTAATTGTATTTTCTAATATTAAATCACTATTACTTCCTATTTCAAAAGTTAGGTCTTTATCTGAATTATTTGCTGTTTTTATTATTTTTTGTAACATTTCTTCTCTATTTACAAAAAGTCTTAAATATGCACATTTGTTATAATTGCATACTAAATAACAATACATACAACTTGCTATACATCCAGATGATGTGTATGGTACTAAATAATCTGAAACTTTATGATTTTCTACAAATTTATGTGTTTTTCTAACTCCTATTATTAGATTTCTTTTCATTTTTAAAAACTCTGAATTACTTTTTTCTCTCATTTGCTTTATATTATTATGACTTTCTATTTGTATTTTAGGTACATCTTTATATTTCTCTAATAATATTTTTCCCAATTCATAATTTTCAATATTGTTTTCATAATAAATAGTTTCTGGTTTAAATTTATATTTCATTGTTTTATCTCCTTACATATTTATTTTTTTCCAACGTTTACTTTTTTATGCAAAATAAAAAGCGCCATATTGCGCTTTTATTATTTATTCACATAATTTATAATTTAAAGTTACTATTTTAGTATTACAAATATAAGGCAACACGAAAACCTATATCATCGTCATCGTCAAACCCAGGACTGTAAGAACTACGATGAGAAGCTGGACAGCTAGATCCATCGAATGAATTACTTCCTCCTCTAGTAGATCTATTAGTCAAAAATGCTTCCATTGTCCATTCATAAACATTTCCTGCTAAATCGTAAATATTATTTACTCTATAATTATCACTTAATCCACTAATATCTAGATCATCACTACTATCGGCATTTGAATAATTACCTTTTACTGTTGAATTTCTTACAAATGAATCTTCCTTACAACTTGATGTTTTATAACTTGGATCTATCCACGCCATTATTGCGTCCCACTGTACTCCATAAATAAGCGTACTCGTTATATCATATTTGCTTTTATCTGTATACATTCCTTGTGATTTTGCTACTGCTCCATCTGTTCCTATATCTTTCATACTGTTTCCCCATTTTATATTGGTCCATACATTTGCTCCTTTTTTACATACTACTCTTTCTTCTCCTTCTATATTTTCCTTTCCTGCTTCATATCTTGCTACATAAAAGCCTTTATTTTCTTCTACACTTGTTTTCATTTTATTATACTCTTCTACTTCATTTTGATAACTATACTCTCGTGATGGTTCACTATACTTTGTTATATCTTGTTCTGAGCCATTATAATAGCTTGGATACCTTATAAATTCTTCTATATTTTCTACTGGTATCCATACAAATTGATTGCCTACTAGTCCATCTCCTGGTATTTGTGAATTTCCTGCATCCGTTTGTGCTTTATATTTATTTTCATCTTCCTTACTATCAGATATTACTATTCCATCTGCTTTTGTTCCTCCTACATAATAAAATCCTTTTGGCACTTTTACTCCTTCTACTTTTACTTCTTCATCTTCTTTTTCTCCATTCATATATTGATCTATAAAGTTTGATGCTTTATTTAATTCATCTTGCTCCTCAAGACTTGCTATTTCATATCTATCTACTGCATTTCCTGCTCTTGTAAATATTCCATTAGTTCCTATAGTAAGATTTATTGCTACTCCTGCTAAGATTAATAGCACTATTATTGTAACCACTAATGCTATTAATGTTATTCCTTTTACACTTCTTTTTACTTTTTTAATTACTTTTTTCTCTTTTTCCATATTATAACCTCCTTTTAATCTTTAGACAACAAAAAACTATGCCTTTTAGATTCTCCTAAAAAGCATAGTTTTTCTATGTTTACATAAGTTTATTTTGTTAAATCCT
>CALXPX010000019.1 GCA_944390305.1 uncultured Clostridia bacterium | reverse complement strand
AGTAAATATCTAAATATTAATTTTTCAAGTTATCAATCGGAAGGAAATCCGATTTACACAACTTTTACGATAGTCTCAATAAAATAGGTACATTTGTTTTGTACCTATTTTTATAATTCTGTAATTCTTGCATCTACACTATCATTATCTGAACTTACATATATTTTTAATGTTCTATCAGTGTTATTCTGAAATTTTAAATCTAATCCACCACTATATGAAACAGCTGCATCTTTGCCTTCTTCAATATAAGATACTTTCTTCTTATGAGGATTTCTCTCAGTAATAGATATTCCATCTACTTTAAGAGCTGCATTATATATAGTTGTACTAACTTGGCAGTTACCTCCACCAAATCCTTTTTCAGTTTTTTTATTCACAAAAACATCAGCTTCTTGATAACCCTTTTGGGCTGATGGCTGACCTACTATTTTATTAAAAGAAAAAGTCTCTCCAGGATTAATAGTTGTACCATTTATTGTATTACAAGTTATACTTATGTTATTTAATCTAGCACTATCTCCTTTTAGATTTGTAGAGAAGCTTGCAATTTCTTTTTCTTCTTTTACTTCAACTGTTATAGGTTCATTTATATTGGCTGAATTATTAATAGTATTATTGGAAATACTTGTATTAGATAATTCATTTAATATATTTTGGCTATTACCACTTTGGTCAGAATTTTCAGAACTATTTTTTGATGAATTTGCATTTTTGCTCATAATAGAATTATTACCAAAAAACACAAAAAAACCTATTAATAGAGCTACTAAAATTATAGTTATAATAATTATTATTGTCTTTTTCATAAAAATACCTCTTTACATAATTAATATCCTTAATTTATTATAACCAATATTGACAAATCTTATTTATTTAATTATAATATTTATGTAAGAAATGAGAGGTAAAATTATGGCAAGTAAAATTTGGAAAAAATTGCTTTTTGCTGTTTTAATAATAGCTTGTTTATTTAATATAACTATGAAATTAGTACAAAGGAATTCTTTTAAGGAAGAACTTCAATCATCAGCCGAATTTGTTCAAAATATTTTAAATTCTGATGATAATACTCTAAATAATGTAAATGAAGGAATATAAAATCTTAATATACATAAATAAAAAGGGCAAGGAAACTTGTCTTTTTTATTTATAAAAAATATAGTAAACAATTGCATGTCTTGCTAATATCCTATATTAGGAGGTAAAAACATGAATAATATAAATCCTATTTTGCATACAATAAAGCCAGGAGATACTTTATATAATTTAGCAATGCAATATGGAACAACAATACAAAATATAATGAATACAAATCCGGGATTAAATCCATATAATTTAAGAGTTGGTCAGCAAATTTATATTTATCCAAATTATGAAAATAATCAAAATTATTGGGTAAGTATGAATGAAGTTAATTTATTAGAAAAAATGAATCTTGTATGGGAACAGCATATTATGTGGACCGGAATGCTTTTAATAAGTATAGCAGAAAATCTAAAAGATCTAAATCAAACACAAGAACGTCTGCTAAAAAATCCAAAAGATATAGCTGATATATTTAGAATATATTATGGAAATAATGTAGCAAATACAATAGAAAAATTATTAACGGAGCATTTAACAATTGGAAAAGATTTAATAGTAGCATTAAAAAATAATAATCAAAGTATGGCAAATGAATTGAATAGAAAATGGTATCAAAATGCTGATGAAATGGCAGATGCTTTTAGCAGTATAAATCCATTTTGGAGAAAAGAAGAAATTCAAAAGATGCTATATGAACATTTAAGATTAACTACAATCCAAGTAGATAATAGATTAAAATGTAATTATGGAGAGGATATTAAGGCCTATGACATGGTGCAAAAGGAAATTTTAAAAATGTCTAATTTTTTTACTAGTGGAATATTAAATCAATTTCCAACACTTTTTAGTTAGTGTTATATTATTTTTATGTTAAATATAAAGTATAAAGTCTTGTGAATTTTTATATGCAAGACTTTTTATTAATTTAATTTTAATTTGAATTTATTTTGTAATATAATAACCTAAATTTATAATGAGACTTGTCTTTTTTTACTTATATGTATATAATAAATCAAAAATATACATTGTGAGGAAAATATGAAAAAATTTAAAAAAAATAGATACACCCCATACATAATAATGATTCTACTTATAGCTATTATATCAATACCTATTTTTACTATGGATTTGAACTTGAATAATGAAGCTGTTTTACATATGTCTAGGTTTGTGGCAATCGATGAAGTGATAAAAGATGGAATATTTCCACCAATTATTAATTATAAGTTTATGGAAGGATTTGGATATGCTTTAAATTTATTTTATGGACCTATTACTACATATATTCCAATAATACTTCTAAATATATTTAATACTGCTGGAATGGCTTTTAAAGTTTTTACTGTTTTAACTTTAATACTATCTGCTATTACTATGTATAAATTTATGCTTAGTGTGACAAAAAGAAGGCTGGTAGCATTAATTGCTGCTCTTATTTATATTTCTGTACCATATAAATTATCTAATATATATTCAAGAAATGCAATTGGAGAGTATACTGCTTTTATTTTTATTCCTGTCTTTTTTGAAGGCTTATACAATTTAATAAATGCAGATAAAAAGAAACATTATTTATTAATAATAGGAATAGTAGGACTCGTTTTATCACATACAATTACTACTCTCTATACTGCATTTTTTGCAATAATTTATCTAATTTTAAATATAAGAAAATTAAAAGATGCAGAAATATGGAAGAAAGCTATAATTGATATTTTGATTTCGTTTTTAATTTGTGCATTTTATGCTATTCCTTTACTAGAACATAACTTATCAGGAGATTATGCCATATTTGCAGAGGATAAAATGGGTACAAATGGAGAATCAGTCTACTCTACAACTTTGGGATTTAAAGAACTATTTGCAAATGAGGTAGGAGATCAAGAAATTAGATTTTCTTTAGGATTAGTACTTTGCTTTTTAGCTTTTCTTACAATATTCTGTATAAAAAAAGTAAAAAAAGAAAATGAAAAAATATATAGTGATTTTCTAATTTTATCTATAATTTCTTTGTTTATGTGCACAAAATTATTTCCTTGGATGATTATGCCAAGTTTTCTTACAGTTATTCAATTTGCATGGAGAAACATAGGATTTTTTACATTTTTTATTTCTTTAGTATGCAGTATGAATGCTGTTATATTTGCAGAAAATATATTAAAAAAGAATTTATTAAAAGAAACATTTTTGTTTGGGATAATTTTTGGTATTTTTGTATTTGCTTTTTTAGGAGTTTTAAGAGATTTTAGATTTGATGATGTATCTAAAGAAAGTGTTTTGGATAAAAGAATAAGAGAAGGAGAAAAAGTGGGTACATATCAGATAAATAGAGAGTATTTACCATTAAAAGCTATTAATAATAAAAAATATCTTACAAGTAGAGAAAATAAAACCTATGTACTATCTGGGAATGCTGAAATTATATCGGAGAAAAAAGAAAAATTAACAGATGAAATTATAATAAATAATTTGCAAGAAGAAACTGTTCTAGAGTTACCATTTTTATATTATTTAGGGTATGATGTAACTGCAACATATGAAGATGGAAAAGTAGAAAAGTTGGATGTAACTGAGTCTGATAATGGTTTTATATCTGTTAAAATAAAAAATAGTAAGCAAGTAAAAATAAATGTTAAATATACAGGAACAATTTTAGAAAAAGCTAGCTATATTATTTCTGCTATAGGAATAATTGTATGTATATCATATATTTTAAAAGAAGGAAAATTCTATGAGCGAGAAAAAAGAAAGAAAAATATTTAGTATGATAGCAAAATATAAAGGGTATATTTTTATTGCAATTATTAGCATAATAATATCTATTCCAATGTTTAACCTTAATTTTAATATGCAATATGATGATGGAATACAACATATTTGCAGATTAATAGGTACAGAAGAATCTATTAAAGATGGGCAAATATTCCCAGTGATTATATCAAATTTTTGCAATGATTTTGGATATTCATGGAATTTATTTTATAGCCCTCTTACAGCATATATACCATTAATATTTAGAATATTTAATCTAAGTTTTGATATGTGTTTAAAAATATTTATATTATTTATAAGCTTTTTTACTGGACTATCAATGTATTTTTACATAATGAAAATAACTAAAAAGCAAAATGTAGCCATTTTGGCAGCAATCCTTTATGTTTTGGTTCCATATAGATTAAATGATATGTATTTTAGAATGGCAATACCAGAACTTGTTACTTTTATATTTATTCCTATGATCTTTAATGGACTTTATACTATAATAAAGCTAAAAAAGAAAACTTATTTATTAGTACTAGGAGCATCTCTATTAGTTCTTACTCATAGTATGATTACTATATATATAGCAATTTTATGCATTATATATTTAATATGCAATTTTAAGGATTTGAAAAAAAATACTATTTTAATGCTTTTTAAAGATGCAATATTTATTTTATTAATTACTTCTTTTTATACTTTGCCTTTATTAGAAAGTAAACTATCTGCAGATTATGAAGTATTTAATCAAGAGCATATGGTAAGGTATGATGCTATGATAGCATTAAAACCTAAGATTGGGGAATTATTTATTCAGCTAGATGGTAGAATGTTATATGGTTTAGGTATAATAGTAATTGTAGGAACCGTTTTTAGCATAATAGCAATAAAGAAAGTGAAAGATAAAAAGAACCTTATACTTTTTTTAGTACTAGGAATAATTTGCACTATAATGGCACTAGATATTTTTCCATTTGAAAAAATGCCAAAGATTTTAACAATGATGCAATTTTCATTTAGAATGTTAGAATTTGCTAGTTTCTTTTTGGTGGTAGTTTCTGCAATTACTTTAGAAAAGGTAATTGATAAATTTAACATATATACAGTTATATTTTTAACTTCTATGTCTATATTATTATTACTTCCAAGTTTATCTCAGTTAGAATATGGGAAATATTATAATGAAAATGATTTAAAAGAGGGTATAAAGGTAACTAAAAATACAGGAAGAGTCCATGCTGGATTAGCAAGTTTTGAATATTTACCAACTAAGGCTTTTAAAAATAGAAGTTATATAGAAAATAGAGAAAACAAACCTATTATTTTACAAGATAATAGTGATGATTATACAATAGAAAATTATTATAAAGAAAATACTAATTGTGAATTTGAAATAAAGATGTTAGAAGAAAAAGAAGATAGTGAGGTAATTACTATAGAACTGCCATATATTTACTATATTGGATATAGTGCATATATTGAATCTGAAAATGGAAATAATGAAATGCTTACGACCTATGAATCTGAAAATGGATTTTTATGTATAGATGTTAATTTAAATACTAAAGCCTCTAAAATTAAAGTAGAATATACAGGGACATTACTCATGAAAATATCTTATATTGTTTCATTACTGGGTATTTTTGTATATATTTTATATAATATCTATTTAATAAAATATAATAATAAAACAGAGTAAATACAAAGAAATACAATTAATACATTAAAAAATACAAAAAATTAAAAAAATCTTAATTATAATTAAAATGGCAAGATTTTCTTGCTATTTTATGTCTAATATAGTAAAATAATATAGTATGAAATGAGGTGAAAATATGGCAAAACCGACAGTAGCAATTATAGGAAAGCCTAATGTAGGAAAATCGACTTTTTTTAATTATTTAATTGGAAAAAGATTGGCAATAGTAGAAGACACTCCAGGAGTTACGAGAGATAGACTTTATGGTGAAACTAATTGGAGAGGTAAAGATTTTACTTTAATAGATACTGGTGGTATAGAAGAAAAAAGTGGTGATGTAATATCTTCACAAATGAGATTCCAAGCAGAACTTGCAATAGAACTTTCAGATGTAATTATATTTATGACTGATGCTAAAGCAGGACTTACGTTTGCAGATAAAGATATAGCCTTAATGCTAAAAAAATCAAAAAAACCAGTAATTTTAGTATGTAACAAAGTAGATGATTTTTCAAAAATGGAAAATGAAATTTATGAATTTTATAATTTAGGATTAGGCACACCATATCCAATATCTTCGGCTAATGCAAAAGGTATAGGAGATGTACTAGATGCAATATATGAACTTTTGCCAAAAGAAGATTCAGAAGAGAAAAAAGAAGAATTTATAAAAGTTGCAGTAATTGGAAAACCAAATGTAGGAAAGTCATCATTAATTAATAAAATATTAGGAGAAAATAGAAATATAGTAAGTAACATTGCTGGTACAACAAGAGATAGTATTGATTCTGAGTTTGAAAATAAGTATGGTAAATATGTATTTATAGATACAGCAGGTCTTAGAAGGCATAGTAAAATTGAAGAAAATATTGAAAAATATAGTGTACTTAGAACTAATCTTGCCATAGAAAGAGCAGATGTATGTATTTTAATGATTGATGCAAATGAAGGAGTAACAGAACAAGATTCAAAAATTGCAGGAAAGGCACATGAAGCAGGAAAAGGAATAATTATAGTTATAAATAAATGGGATGAATATAATAAAGAAAATGGAACATTAGAAAATTATACAAAAATAGTATATCAAAAACTTTCTTATTTATCTTATGCACCTATTTTATTTATATCAGCAAAAACAGGACAAAGGGTTGAAAAGTTATTTAGTTTAATAAATGAAGTTGCAAATAATAATTCTATGAGAATATCAACATCTGTATTAAATGAATTATTAGCAGAAGCAGTAGCAATTGTTCAACCACCTACAGATAAAGGAAAAAGACTCAAGGTATTATATTTAACACAAGTTAGCATAAAACCACCAACATTTGCTATATTTGTTAATGATAAAAAATTATTTCATTTTTCATATGAAAGATATATAGTTAATAAATTAAGGCAAGAGTTTGACTTTAAAGGAACACCAATTAGAATATTAGTTAGAGAAAGGAAGGAGAAATAAATATGATTTGGGCATGTATTATATCAGGAGTTATAGCATATTTACTTGGAAGCATAAGTTTTTCAGTAATTTTTACAAAAAAGTTAGCAGGATTTGACGTAAGACAAAAAGGAAGTGGAAATGCTGGAAGTACAAATGTTTTAAGAACAGCTGGAAAAAAACCAGCAATACTTACATTAATTTGCGATATTTTAAAAGGAGTAATAGCTATACTTATTGCATATTTGATTGGGAAAATATTTAATTTTGACATTAAGATGTCTGCTTTATTAGTACAAATAGCTGGAATATTTGTTGTAATTGGACATACTTTCCCAGTATTTTTCGGATTTAAAGGGGGAAAAGGAGTTGCAACAGCACTTGGAGTATTATTAGTTACTAACTGGCAAATTGGACTAATTTGTTTAGTGTTTGCATTAGTACTTATGGCTTTAACAAGAATTGTAGCATTAGGATCAATTGCAGCAGCAATTTTATTCCCAGTTTTATGTTTCTTTATTACTAATAATTATCTTGTTGGGGATAGTTCAACTAGAATGTCATATTTAGTATTTGGAATTATAATGGCTATAATAGTTATATTTAATCATAGATCAAATATTCAAAGAATGGCAAGTGGAACAGAAAATAGATTAATATTTAAAAAATAAAAATTGGAGGCTTACAAATGAGTAAACAAGTAGCAGTTATTGGCAGTGGAAGTTGGGGCTTAGCTTTAGGAAACCACATAGCTGAAATGGGAAATAATGTAAAAGTATGGTCTTTTACAGAAGAAGAAAAAAATTTAATAAATAATGAACATAAATGTAAATTTATTCCAGAAATGGTTTTGAATAATAATCTAATGTGTTCAAATAATATTAAAGAAGTAGTAAATGGGGCTGATTATATATTTCATGTAACACCATCAAAATTTACTAGAAATATATTTAAAGAGTATAAAGAATATGTGGGAAATAGCCCTATTATAATTTGTTCTAAAGGGTTTGAAAATGATTCTTTAAAAACTTTAGATAAAGTTATTTTAGAAGAACTTCCAAATGCAAAAATTGCAGCATTGTCTGGACCTAGTTATGCAGTAGAAGTGTCAAAACATATTCCAACAGCAGTTATTCTTGCTTCTAAAGATGAAGTTGTTTTAGAAAATATTTCGGAATTATTAATGAATGACTATATGAGAATATATAAGTCTAAGGATATAATAGGAGTTGAAGTTGGAGGAGCTTTAAAAAATATTATAGCATTTTGCGCTGGTATATGTGCAGAACTTAATTTGGGAACTAATGCTCAGTCAGCTTTAATTACAAGAGGATTAGCAGAAATAACTAGGCTTGGTATAGCAATGGGAGCAGAAAAAGAAACATTTTATGGATTATCTGGACTAGGAGATTTAATTTTAACATGCTCAAGTGATGAGAGCAGAAATAGAAGAGCTGGAAGACTTATTGGTAAAAAGATGAATATTGAAGAAGTAAAAAATGAAATAGGAATGACTATAGAAAGTATAGATAATATAGAAATAGCTAAAAAATTGTCTAAAAAATATAATGTTGAAATGCCAATTGTAAATGCAGCATATGATGTGTTATATGGAAATTTAAAACCAGAAGATGCTGTAACAATACTTATGAATAGAACTAAAAAATTTGAAAATGAATAAATTTGTCATCTCGCGTAAATACTATATGCGAGGTGAATTTTTTATGAATAATAAAATTAGCAAGTATTTTTTTATAATCTTAATGATAGTATTTATAATAATGCTTGCAATATTAATATATATAAAGTCTTCCGCTTCAGATAAGTCTAAAGAATATGCAACTCTTAAAGAAAAAGGTGAAGGAGAAATTATATATTTAGATGATATAATAATTAATTCTTTAAATAAATTAAATAATATATCTTATTCAAGATATAGCATATTAATAGAAGAAGTTAAAGAAAATGATCAGCAAGGTTCCTCACAAACAGAAGGAGGAGACCCAGCACAAAATAAACAAGAAGGATCTTCAAATAGTGAAGATGGTTCTCAAAGCGGATCTACAGAAGTTAAAAGTACGACAAATGCTACAGATCAAAGTGAGAATAAAACATCCAGGCTTACTAAAAATGATTCATTACTAAATTCAAATTATGGAGAAATTGCGTGGAATGAAATTTCATATTCAGTAGAAACATTATTTGCAGCTTGGCCAACTATTACTTTAGATATGAAAACTTTAAATGTAAAAGATGAAGATATCTCGAATTTTAGTGTAACTTTAGATGGAGTAGCACAATCTATAAAAAATAAAGATAAAAATAGTGCTTTAATTAATTTGTATAATTTATATACTATGTTACCTAGATTTTTATCTTACTTTATAAATGATGATGCAAAAATAAACTTATATAATACAAAAGCATATTTGTTAAATGCATATATATCTGCAGATAAAGAAAATTGGCAAGAAATGAATAGTAATGTAGATCAGGCAATTAATTCTCTCCAAGCTGTAGTAAATTCAAATAACACATCTGATAATGAAAAATCTATCTTAGATAAAGCAGGTGTATTGCTTCAAGAATTAAAAAGAGGAATTAGCGTAGAAGATAAAGAAATATTTTATTTGAAATATAAATTAGCTATAGAACAATTAGAAATTTTATAAACATATATTGTCTTATATCAATAACTGGATTATCAGTTATTGATATTTTTACATTTAGATGTTAAAATTAGTCTTAGGTGAAATATAATGCTATTAAATATTTTAAATAAAGATAATTTATTAAAATTTGGAGAATATAAATTTCTAGCAGTAAAAGAAAGCAAAAAATGTATGCTAGATAGTAATATAGAAGATCATAGATTATTAAATTATGAGTTTGATAAAGCTTTTATTCATGTAGGTGAGGATAACTATATGGAATATTTAATTACACTAGATGATGATTTTACTAACATTATTGGTGCAATAGAATATCATACAGAAATATCTGAAATTAGCAATGATGAAATAATTTTTATAGATTTTATTTATATAGATAAAAGATATAGTGATAATGAATACGAAATTAAAGTATTACAGGAATTAAAAAATATGTTAAATAAACAAATAGAAATAAATTGTTATTATAATTCAAAAATTAAAAAGATATGCGAAAAAATAGGAAGAGAAGTATATACTAAATATATGCTTTAATTAGATAATTAGCCAAAAGGTGAGAATTCTATAAATATAGATTCTACCTTTTTATTTTATTTATAAATATAAAAATTTTATATTTATTGTGAAAATTATCTTTATATGATATATTATAAAAAACATGTATTATTTTTTAATATTAGAAAGGATTCTAAATGACTAATTTTGTAGATGCTGAAGAAAGTTTTAAAAATTATTTAAAGGGTTATGACTTAGAGGATGGAAATATTAAGCTAAAGATAAAACATACATATGAAGTTGTAAATAAAAGTGAATATATTGCAAAAGGATTAAATTTAGATGAAGAGAATACATATCTAGCAAAATTAATAGCACTTCTTCATGATATAGGTAGATTTAAACAAGTAGAAAAAACAAATAATTTTATAGATAATAAGGATTTTGATCATGCTAATTACGGTGTAAAAATATTATTTGAAGATAATTTAATAAGAAATTTTATATCTTTTAATAAGTATGATGATATTATTAAAAAAGCAATATATAATCATAATAAATATAAAATAGAAGAAGGATTAAACAAAGAGGAATTATTACATAGTAAAATTATTAGAGATGCAGATAAATTAGATAATTTTAGAGTAAAAAAAGAAGAAAATTTAATAAATATATTTCCTAATAAATATAATCCTAAAACTATAAATTATGAAGAAATATCTCCAAAAGTTTATAATGATTTTATTGAGCATAAATGTATAAAGTCAGAAGATAGAAATACACAAATTGATTTTTGGATTTCATTTATTGCTTTTATATATGATTTAAATTTTGATATATCTTTTGAATATATAAAGGATAATAGATATATAGACATTTTAATAGATAGAATTGAATATAAAAATGAAGATACAAAAGAAAAGATGGAAAATATAAGAAAATGTGCAAAAGAATATCTTAATGATAAAGTAAACTAAGATATTTAAAGGATGATATTATGCAAAGTACAAGAGTAGAAAAAATATTAAATAGTTTATCAAAATCAAACTTGAGAAACAAATTCCATTTAACACAAAAGGATATAGAGTATATTAAAGAAAAAGGCATGGATAAAATAAAAGAGCATGCCTATGATTTTATATCTAAAAGATTAGCTCCTAAAAATTTATTAAATGATGGAAAGCAAACTCCAATGAGAGGTCACCCTGTATTTATTGCTCAGCATGCGACAGCGACTTGTTGTAGAGGATGTCTTTATAAATGGCATAAAATACCAAAAAATGTGGAGCTTAGTAGTGAACAGATAGATTATGTTGTAGATGTTATAATGGCATTTATTTGTAAAGAAATGAAAAATAATTAATATAAATTATTCTAGTCTAGATAAAGGAAAAGATATGAAAGTATTAAGTTTAATAGAACCATTTGCTACTTTAATTAAAGATAATAAAAAGACAATAGAAACAAGAAGTTGGAAAACATCATATAGAGGAGAGCTATATATACATGCAAGTAATACTAAGATATTAAAAAAAGATAAAGAAAATAAAGAACTTATGGAATTAGTAAAAAATAGTTCTTTTGAGTTTGGATATATTATTTGCAAATGTAATTTAGTAGATTGTATTTATATGACTAAAGAATATGTAGAAAATATGAAGTTAAATAACTATCAAGAATACATATGTGGAGAATATAAAGAAGGAAGATATGCATGGGTTTTAGAAGACATTAAAGTGTTAGATAAGAAAGTTAAAGTTAAAGGGCATTTAGGTATATGGAATTATAATCTATAAAGGAGAAGGAAATATAGGACACATGGTTCAAGAACTAGAAATTTACAAAGACAAGTTATTTTAATAATATAAGGAGGAAAAATGTCTAATAATAATCAGTTAGAATTATGGAATAAATTAAACGAAAAAAATTCTGTAAAGGAAGTACAAGAGTATATAAAAAAGGTGATAGAAATTAGAGGATTTGCAAACCAAGAAATAGAAAAAACAATGTTACTGCTTTTAGAAGAAGTAGGTGAACTTGCAAAATCAATAAGAAAAAATGCTACTGATATGAGCATAGACCAAAGTAAAGTTAATCATTATGATACAATAGAAAGTGAGATTGCAGATGTTTTTATAGTATTAAATAGTGTTTGTAATAAATTAAATATTGATTTATATAAAGCCTTAAAAGATAAAGAAGAAGAAAACATAAAAAGAACTTGGGGTAAGGAGTAAATTATTATGGGAAAGGTGCTAAGAATAAGAGAGGTAGGAGATCCTATTTTAGGAAAGATATGTGATAATGTTGATGTTAAAAATATAGATGATAAAATTTTAGATATTATAGAAGATTTAAAAGAAACTTTATTATTTGGAACAGGACTTGGTATTTCAGCACCTCAAGTAGGGGTAAACAAAAGAATTATTGTTTTAGGAGCTAAAAAAGAAAATATTAAATATAATGATGCAGAAGAAATACCAATAACTACTATGATAAATCCAATATGGAAAAAGTTATCAGAAGAAACAGATATACAATATGAAGGTTGTATGAGTGTTCCTATGATTAGAGGAAAAGTTGAAAGATTTAAAAATATCGAGGTAACTTATTATAATGAAAACGGAGAAAAAATAGTTAAAAACCTAAATGGCTTTTTCGCAAGACTAGTCCAGCACGAATGTGACCATCTAGAAGGAATTGTATTTCTAGAAAAAGTAAAAGAGCATAATGGTTTTGCTACAGCTGACAATGTAAAGAAATATAATTTGATAAATATTTAAGTATTAACTAATAGAGGGGAGATATAATATGAAATATTTTAAAAAATTAGTAGGGGAAAGAATATACTTGTCTCCAAGAAATAGTGAAGATGTAGAACAATTTACATACTGGTTAAATGACTTTGAAACAACAGATTATTTAGGTAGAAGCGGAATGCTAACTACTTTAGAAGGAGAAAAAAAGTATTTAGAGGAAAATAGCACTCCTGATGCAACT
The DNA here is from genome assembly GCA_944390305.1 of uncultured Clostridia bacterium. Classification (GTDB taxonomy): domain Bacteria; phylum Bacillota; class Clostridia; order TANB77; family CAG-508; genus CAG-793. Next base: position 2,353 of record CALXPX010000019.1, on the reverse strand, counting down.
TTTGTAATAGTAACAATTGATGAAAATAAAATGATAGGAACTGTATCACTTGAAAAAATTGATTGGATTAATAGAAATGCAACTTTAGGAATTTTTATAGGAGATAAAGACTATAGAAGTAAAGGATATGGTACAGAAGCAATTAAGCTTATTTTAGAATATGGATTTAAGTATATGAATTTACATAATATCAAATTGGATTTAATGGAATTTAATGAAAGAGCTTTAAAATGTTATCAAAAATGTGGTTTTAAAGAATATGGAAGAAGAAGAAAATGCAAGTTTGTAGATGGAAGATATTATGATAGTATTAATATGGATATATTAGCAGATGAATTTGAAGGAGATTATATAAAAAATAAAAATATATAATATTAAGTATAAATATAAAAATGTATACAATAAATTATTCAAGTTAATTATAAAAATAAGGTCATAATTATTATGACCTTTATTATTATTTTTCTTCTACATTTTGAGCTTTGTTTTGTTCATTTCCTTTTGGACAATTTTTAGAAGAATTATTTTTCTTGTCTTTTTTGCAATCTTTGTTCTTAGCCATAAGAACACCTCCATTCTTGATTGATTAATTATATTATTAACAAAAAATAAAAAAATATACTTAATATTTTTAATTGATTAGTTATGTAAATTATGATATAATTAAAGTATTGTTAGGAGATAAAATGGAAGATGATAAAAATACTTTAATTAAAAGATTAAAAAAATGTAGCCTTGGAAAACTAGAAGAAGTAGCACGAAATACACCACATTTAATAATAGAAAATTTAGAAGAAATATTTAGCCAAAATTGGGCAGATATATTTTTTATCATGCCAGTATTAAAAGGAATAAGTCCAGATACAGATGCAAGGATAAACGAAATATTACAAAAAAATATACAAGATATTTCACATAACTTACTTATGCAAATGACAGAGATAGATGAAAGTAGAGGTATTACTAAAGAAGAGAAAAAGGAAATTGCAGATAAATACTATATGACATTAGCAATTCTAATTTGTGAAATATTAAAAAGTGACAAAATGTCTTTTGTAGATATTGAGAAAATAGGAAGTGGATGCTATACTAATGTTTATAAAGTTGGACATAAAATATTTAAAATAGGTACGCCTAGAGAAACAGCGGTTATACCAAATCATAAAAGGATACTTCAACCGTTATTAAGAAGATCTCTTCCAGAAAGAGGATACCCTTGCGCATTTATAGAAATAGCTGAAGAAGTAAAAACTGGACTTGGATATCAAGATTATAAACTATTATATAACTTATATAAAGAGCTTAGAGATGATGGAATAATATGGGGAGATCCTAAGTTAGAAAATGTTGGATGGCTAAAAAGAGAAAATATACCAATGCTACATGGGGAAATACTTAATGTAGATACTAAATCTTTAGGATTTAAACAATCTTTAAGATGTAATCCATTAAATAAAGGTGAATTAGTAATATTAGATACTGATTATATTTATGAAGAAAATAGTCCATGCATAGAAACTAATAATACTGCAAAAAAATTCGAGGAAATATATCAAAGAGAAAAATGGATAAAAGAAGAAGTAGAAGAAAATATAAAAAGTTAAATAGTAAAATTAAATAACTTATATAATAGGAGTAAAATTTATAATTATGTTAGATATAAAAATTAGAAAAGAAACTAAAGTTGATTATGATGAAATATATAATCTTGTGAAAAAAGCATTTGAAACAGCAAAACACAGTGATGGAAATGAACAAGACTTAGTAAATGCCTTAAGAAAAGGAAAATTATATATTAATGAACTTTCACTAGTAGCAGAATTTGAAGAAAAAATAATAGGATATATAATGTTTACTAAAATTTTAATAGGTAAGTATGAAGAAATCACATTGGCTCCACTGGCTATTTTACCAGAGTATCAAAAAATGGGAATTGGCAAACAATTAATTTTAGAGGGACATGAAAGAGCAAAAATGATGGGATATCATTATTCTGTTGTATTAGGAAGTGAAAAATATTACCCAAAATTAGGATATATAGAAGCAAAAAAATATAGTATAATTCCACCTTTTAAAGTTGAAAGTAAAAATTTTATGGCTATAAAATTAAATGACTCTAAAGAAAAAATAAAAGGTATTGTTCATTATGCAAAAGAATTTGGAATATAAAATATATACCATATACTAGTTTTAATTTGACATTAATAGAGTTTTAAAGTATAATATTTTTATGAGTAAACTGAGTAATCGCGCATTGCCAATGTCGAAAGACGGCGTGTGAGGAAAGTCCGGGCTCCACAGAGCAATGATGCTGGATAACGTCCAGTGAGGGAAACCTTAAGGAAAGTGCAAC
>CALXPX010000018.1 GCA_944390305.1 uncultured Clostridia bacterium | reverse complement strand
TCTTTTGTCCGATTTTTTCTCTGATATCTGATTCTAAATTTGTAATATCATTTTGGTAAATCATTTTATCACCTACAACTTTCTATTTAACGAAATTTTATCATTTGTGTCGAAAAAAGTCAAAATAAAAAAATGAGACTAATATTAATTTTGTCTCATTTTTATATACTTACAAGTTTTTATTACAATTATATTACATTTTATTTTTTTAAGAATTTTTACCTTTTTCATATTTATGCAAACAATTACTGTTAACTATTTCAAATACATTTCTGGGTTAATATTAGCTCCATCCTTTAACAATTCAAAGTGTAAATGATTATCCTCAGATACTTCAAATACAGCACTATTCCCCACACTACCTATTGTTTGGCCTTGAGTTACTTTTTCTCCCTCTTTTACAAATTCTGCTGTAAGTAAACTTGAATAACTACTTGTATATCCATCATTATGTTCTATTGTTACAGTAAGACCATATCTTGGATCATTTTTTATAGATTTTACTGTTCCATCAGCTACTGCCTTTACAACAGAAGATCTCTCAGCTTTTATATCTATTCCCATATGAGTAGTCCACTCTTCAAGAGTTTCAGAATATACCAAGCTATCTTTTGCAAATTCCTTTACAACTTCTCCTTCTACTGGAAATATAAATTTTGTTTCTACTTTAGTATCTTCCTGTATATTATTATCTTTATTTTCTTCTTTTTTATCATTTTTATCCTCTTCATTTACATTTTGCTTTGTAGTATTATTATCAGTATTATTAGTATTTACTTCTAAAGAATTTTTTATTTCATTTATTTCATCATCATTTTCTTCTTCATTATCTCCTCCAGTAGTATTATTTGTAATAGTATTATTTGAAGAAATAACCTCATTAACATTTTTACTTAATTCTGAACTTGCCTCTTCTGCCATAGGTGTTGTATTTAATGTATTATTTCCTCTAAGGTTATTATAATTAAGCTCTCCTACTGTTCTTTCTTGAGTCATAGAAATTGCAATAGCGACTCCTAATAAAATTATAGCAATTAAAAAACTAATTAATTTTCCCCATTTTATTTTTTCATCTTCTCTTTCATTTCTTTTTTCTCTTCTCATATATATCCTCCTTGTACTTTAATCTTATTTCTTAGATTATTTCCTTATTTTAGGAAAATATACATGATTAAAATTAAAAATTATTTTTTACATATCTACAATTTCTACACCTGTGTAAAAATGTTTTATAATATCTTCATAATTGCTTCCAGATTTAGCCATACTATCTGCACCAGTCTGACTCATTCCAACCCCATGTCCGTATCCTTTTACTGTAAATTTTATATTATCTCCTTCTATATTTACTTCAAAATTAGCGGATCTTAATCCTAATAAAGTTCTTACCTCTACTCCCGAAAGATTTAAATTTCCTATTTTTATTGTTTTTACTCTGCCTGAATCTAGGTATTCTAAAATTTGTATACAATTTGAGTTATCATAGTTAATTGTAAAATCTGAATGCTTTTTTAGTATTTTATTTTTCAAATCTTCTTTTGAAAGTGTTACTTCTGAACTATACTGCGAATAAGCATCTTCTCCTGCTGTTTCTACTGATTGTAAATATGGATAATTAGTCCCTCCCCATACATTAACAGGAGCTTCTGTAACACCTCCGCTATTTGAGTGAAAAAACGCATCTATAACTTCTCCATTGTATGTTATAATCTTTCCAGTTGTATTATTTATAGCTAGCTTAATTTTTCGCCAATTATTTTCTCTCACATCTTCTTCCCACTTTGCCATTCTATCATCTTTTGAAATCCAGGCCTGACAGCAATTAGAATCATCACATATATCTGCATCTCCATGTTTATTTTGATTATGTACTATAGAATATATAGTATATGTTCTTGCAACTACTGCTTGAGCATTTAAAGCTTCTTGTTCAAAAGTAGCAGGCATTTCTGCTGATACTACTCCTAGCAAATATTCATCTAGTGGTAATTCTTCAATTTGATTTGTATCTTTATGCAATAATTTAATTTTATCATATTGTTTATAATCATAATCTTTCAAAATAATTTCTTCTATTTTATTTTCTACATTTGTATTTTCTAATAAATTTTCTGCTTTTCCACTTACTTCATTCGTTTTAGTAAATATAATTGGTATTGCAAAAATAAAAAAAATGAATATAACCAATATGATAAATAATCTTCTCACTATGCCTCCTTTAATTCCTCATACAAGATATTTAATATTTGTTTTTCAATTCTACATACCTGAACTTGACTTATTCCCATTGTTCTAGCTACATCCTTTTGTGTCTGGCATTTATAGTATCTTAAGAATATAATTTCCTTTTCTCTTGGTTTTAATCTATTTATGCCTTCTTTTAATGCCAATCTATTAATTGTGTTTTCTTCCTCATTTCCACTCGATTTTATTTTATCTATCAAGCATAATCCATCTTCATCTTCTTTGTCATATAAAGATTCTACATTATTTGAAGAATTTAATGATGCAGCAATTTCCTCTTTTGAGACATTTAATATCTTAGCTATTTCTTCTACAGTAATTGTTTTTCCACTTTTTTCATAATCACTTTTTATCTTATTTATCTTTACTAATAATTCTTTTATTTGTCTTGATACTTTAATCATTCCATCATCTCTTAAAAATCTTTTTATTTCTCCTATTATATATGGAACTCCAAATGTAGATAAATTTACATTATATGAAAAATCAAATTTTTGCACTGCCTTTATAAATCCTATTGCTCCAATCTGGTAAATATCTTCTAATTCATATCCTCTTCCTTCAAATCTTTTAACTACACTCCATATAAGTCCATTATTTTCTTTCACTAGGTCATTCAATACTACTCTATTTCCAGCTTGAGCCTCTTTAATTTGCTTTTTTAGAGTCTCATTCATAACCTTCTCCTAATTTTATTCACAAAATCTATTTTTATGCTCCTTCTAAAGTAATTTCCTCTTGTTTTTCCCCTCCAATTCTTTTTCTCATTGTTATTTTAGTTCCGAGTCCTAAAGCAGATTCTACTTTAACATCATCCATAAAACTTTCCATTATAGTAAATCCCATTCCAGACCTTTCCAAATTAGGTTTTGACGTATAAAGTGGCTTTCTGGCTTCTTCTATATTTCCAATACCTTTTCCATTATCTGATATTTCAATCTCTATACTATTTCCAAACAATCTAGCAGATACTCTAATAATTCCCTCTTCTTCTTCATATCCATGAATTATGCTATTAGTAACAGCTTCTGATACTGCTGTTTTTATGTCTGATAGTTCATCAATTGTTGGATCAAGTTGTGATACAAACGCTGCTACTGTTATTCTTGCAAATGCTTCATTACTAGTTTTACTTATAAATTCTAATTTCATTTCATTATCATACAACCCCTTCATTCTTGTCCTCCTCTAATATATTTATAATTCTAGAAACTCCACTCATATCAAAAATCTTTTTCATGGATTTATTCACATTTATAATTTCTAATTCACCATCTAGCATTTTCGTAAGTTTATACCTACCCAATACCATACCTATTCCAGCGCTATCCATAAAAGAGATGTTACTAAAATCAAATATAACTTTTCTTGGAATATATCTTTTAATTTCATTATCCATTTTCCTCCTAATTTTTTCTGAAGTATGTTGATCAACATCTTCTGTTAATGTAAATACTAATAACTTGTCCTCTTTAAAAAAATCTACTATCACATTTTTTCCTCCTTCTTTTGTAATATCAATAATAAATTATTATAAATAAGTCTTTATTGTTTTAATAAGCACAAAAAAGAACTATAATATCTTTAAATATTATAGTTCTAAATTCCATATTTTTCCATAGGGTATTTTGTCGAATTAAGAGAAGTTTTCGACAAAATAATTATTTTATTATTAATCATATTGTGATAAATATCCTTCAACAACTAATTGATTATTTTCATCTATTAAAGCTATTCCAGTTCTACTTCCTTGTACACTTTTCCAATTTTTACCTTCTATTATTATATCTTTTTTATCTAATACTGCATGAATATTTCCATTTATGTCTTCTACAATGTTTAAGTTATTCGCATTATGCAATTTGGCAGGAGTATAATCTAATTCTACTTTACTACCAGATTCTAGATTATATCTATTCCATTCCATTAATTCATTACTTTCAGTTATTAAATAGTCATCATTAAAATCTTTTATTTTTAAGCTAGTATCCATTTTTGTTACTGTGTTATCATAATTAATTTCATATATTTCTCCTGTATTTAACAAAATCAGACTATATATTACCTTTTTTATATCACTTCCTGAAAACTCACTAATCTCTGTTCCATCTTCTAATAAAACAACTTTATCTGATTCAGTAATAGCAAATGTGTCATATATTTCTTTAAACTTCACATTATTTAAGCTTGAAACTGTTTCTCCTATTTTTTTAAGATTTGTAAAATCATTATTTTCTGCAATCCAAATATCTCCATTTAAATCTAATAAAAATGATTTATCATAGTCATAGATACATTTATTTACATTTACATCTATATTAGTATCAACTAATTGAATATCAAAATTTTCCGATACACTATAAATGTTTTCATTTGTATAAAAAAGATCTCCCATAAAACCTTTTATCTCTTCATTAAAATTAATATTTATTGCTTCTGCGTATTTTAATATTGCACTACCATCTGTATGCCAGATCCAAATATTATTTTCAAAATCTTGTGCAAATAGAGTAGGCTTCGCTAAATATATAAATTTTACCTGTTTTGTAAAAGGAGTAAAATTATAGTCTTCTATATAATCTCTTCTCATGGTATCGTCTTCTTCAGTTTTTATTTTATATAAATTTTCTTTATTTTTATATTTTAAAATTACTTCTTCTTGAGTATATTGTAGTTCTTCAATATTCTCGTCATTTCCAAAAAAGTAATCTTTAAATATTACTGCCTTTTCCTCTAATTGTGCTATTTTTTCTTTTTTATTTACATTAAAATTATCTTCACTATATATTTCAATTTCTTCCCTATATAACGTCCCATTTTCTTCTCTAACTCCATCGATAATTGTTAATCCATCTTTAGATATAATTTCATACATTCCTTTAAAATCAAAAATATCTTCTACATAATCAAGGTCCCCAGCATAGTAATCCATAATTTTTTCTATAGTTTTTAAAGATATATCCTCTTCACTTGCAGCTTTTTCATATTCATCTACCGAATCCTTCGCTCTTTTAAATATTCCATTACTTCCTATAGTTAAATTTATTGCTACTGCTGAAAGTATTAATAATACTATTATTGTTACAACTAGTGCAATTAGTGTTATTCCTTTTACTTTCGATTTTAGTATATCCTCTTTTTTCATTTTGTTCCTCCTTTATTTTTCTTTTGAAAACAAATTAATTATACTTATAAAAAATTTAATTTGCAATCTTTTTTGATTATTTTTTTATTTATTACATTAAATTTATTCCCTTAGAGGCACAAAAAAGCTCTGCACTTTAATTAATTTTAAATTAAAATACATAAGCTTTTTGATTATTAATATACTTATTTTTTTAGACTTTACGATATATATATATATATATATACAGCCTCAAGGCTTTTAAGTTTTTTCATTTGTATTTCTCCTTTTTATTCTGCGTATAACTGCGTTTTTAGTGTATTATATTCGGCTGATAAAGTAGCACTATTAAAAGTTAATTTGTCATTTAATATTTCCCAATTGTCTTTATTATTTACTAAAAAATTTAATATTTTTGTTTCATTATTATATAAATTATTCATTAATACTTTTGCATCATTTACATCTTGATAAGATTTCTGTAGATCTTCTATAAGAGTATCCCCATTTAAGAAATAATTTGCATATAAATTAGTATAATATGTATCTAAATTTTCATTTTCTATTCTTTCCATAATACTTTGCTTTGTTAGCATATTACTAATATCTTCTGCAACCTTATTAAATTCTTCTTTTTCATTAGCTATATATTCAAGAGATTCTTTAAATTCAGGTCCGTCATTTTTATAGTTTTCTACTGTTAAAATATTTTGAATTTTTTCATCATTAATTTTATCCATGAAATCTTTTTTTAAGTTTGAATAATCATTATAAAATTCTTTTATGCATCTTTCTATAACAGCATACTCTCCACTTGTATTTATTTCGATATTAGAAAAGTCATCATTTTCTATACTTTTACTAGATAAAGAATTAATTTCATTATCTAATTTAGCTTTATTTATTACTCTTCCTCCAAATAAGATTCCTATGATAATAACTACAATTGCTAATAAAAGTAAAATAGTAAGTAATACTTTATTAACTTTTTTATTATCAATTACATTCTTTTCTTTTTTATTATCTTTTTCCATTTGTTTTTTTGCCTTATCCTCTATTATAACTTTTCCTTTGTTATTTTGATTCTTATCAGCCAATTTTTTCAACCCCTTTAACTATTAAATGTTTTTTAATCTATCCATAGTTTCTTCTAACATTTTTGTATATTTATCTAATTTTTCTTTTTCTTCCTCTATTTTTTCTTTTGGAGCTTTAGCTAAGAAACCTTGATTAGATAATATTTTATTACTTCTTAAAACTTCTGCTTCTAATCTTTTCTTTTCATTTTCCAATCTTTCTTTTTCTTCTTCTACATTTACTAATTCTGAAAATGGCATATAAATTTTAAAATCTTCACTTGTAACACAAATAGCATTATTATCTATTTCTTTATCTGTTTCATTAGTAAGCTTCAAACTATTACCAAATCCTAGTTTTTTCAAGTATTCTTCGCTTTCTTTAATATATTTTTTAGTTATATCATTATCTGAATTTAATACTGCAATTAATTTTACTTTCTTAGATGGATGTATATTCATATTTGTTCTTATATTTCTAATCTGAACAATAATATCTTTTATTTCTTCAATAAATTTTATTTCTTTATTATAATCTTTTCCTGATTTATTTGGCCAATTTGATATCATAATATCTTTTCCATCATAATTTACTAAATATGAATAAATTTCAGCCGTAACAAAAGGCATAAATGGATGTAATAGTTTTAAACTATTTCTAAATACATAATCTAAAACATATGAAACTTTTACTTTTTCATCAGTATTAAATCTAGTTTTCGCCATTTCTATATACCAATCACAAAATTCATCCCATATAAATGAATATATCTTATCTAAAGCTATACCTAAATCATAGTTATTTATATTTACTGTTACTTCTTCTATTAAATTATCTAATTTACCTATTATCCACTTATCTTCTACTTTTAAGTCAGTTGGACTTTTACTAAATTCAATTATTTCTTCATCTTTGGCTGCATTCATCGTTATAAATTTAGCAGCATTCCATATTTTATTTGAGAAATTAGATGCTTGATCTAATTTTTCAGGCATATATTTTACATCATTTCCCATTGTTGTACCTGAAAGTACAGAAAATCTTAAATTATCTGCTCCATATTTTTCTATGATTTCAATAGGATCTATTCCATTTCCTAAACTTTTAGACATTTTTCTTCCTTGGCTGTCTCTTACTATTCCATGCATAACAATGTCACTAAAAGGCTTTTTACCTGTTGCATAAAGTCCTGAAAATACCATTCTAACTACCCAAAAAAATATAATATCATAAGCTGTAACTAAAGCATTTGTAGGATAGAATGTTTTATAATCTTCTTCATCTAAATTTGGCCAGCCCATTGTTGAAAAAGGCCAAAGAGCAGAACTAAACCATGTATCTAATGTATCTTCGTCTTGATATATATCCTTGCTTCCACATTTTTCACATTTTCCTGGATTTTCTTTTGCAACTGTTATATGTCCACAGTCCTTACAATAATATGCTGGTATTCTATGTCCCCACCATAATTGTCTAGATATACACCAATCCTGAATATTTTCTAACCAATTAAAATATGTTTTCTCATATTTCTTAGGCACAAATTTAATATCTCCATTTTTTACCGCTTCTATTGCAGGATATGCTAATTCTTTCATAGACACAAACCACTGTTCTGATATTCTTGGTTCTATTGTATTATGACATCTATAACATTTTCCTACATTATGAGTATAGTCTTCAATTTTTCCTAATGCCCCTAATTTTTCTAGCATTTCTACAATTTTAGGTCTTGCATCAATTGCCTTAATACCTTTTAATTCTAGTACTAAATCCCCCATTATATTAGATTCATCAAATACTTCAATAATTTCAAGGTTATGTCTTATTCCTGCATTATAGTCATTTATATCATGTGCAGGTGTTATTTTAACACAACCAGTTCCAAATTCCTTATCAACAAATTCATCTGCTATAATTGGTATCTCTCTATTTACTATTGGTAAAATACATGTTTTTCCTATTAAATCTTTATATCTTTCATCTTCTGGATTTACTGCTACAGCAGTATCTCCAAGCATTGTTTCTGGTCTTGTTGTTGCTACTTCTACAAATCCATCTTGACCCTTTATCTTATATTTTATATGCCATAAATGTGAACTTTCTTCTTCATATTCTACTTCTGCATCTGAAATTGATGTATGGCAATAAGGGCACCAGTTTATCATCCTTTTGCCTCTATAAATTAGTCCATCATTATATAGTTTGCAAAATTCTTCTAATACTGCTTTTGATAATCCTTCATCAAGAGTAAATCTATTTCTTTCCCAATCACAAGAACATCCTAGTTTTCTTTGTTGAGTTTGAATTTCTCCACCATAAAGCTTGGTCCAAGCCCATGCTTCTTCTAAGAATTTTTCTCTTCCTAATTCTTCCTTAGTATGACCTTCTTTCTTTATTTTTTCAACAACTTTTGCTTCTGTTGCAATTGATGCATGATCAGTTCCTGGAAGCCATAAAGTATTATACCCTTGCATTCTCTTTGTTCTTATAATAATATCTTGAATTGTTCCATCCAAAGCATGCCCCATATGAAGCTTTCCTGTTACATTTGGTGGTGGCATAACTATTGAATAAGATTTTTTATTCTTATCCATACTAGGTTTAAAAAATCCACTTTCTTCCCACTTTTTATATATTCTATCCTCAAAATTTTTAGGATTGTACTTTTCCTTTATCTCTTTCATATTTATCTCCTAATTAAAAAATATAATATTATTGTGCAAATAATTGCGACTAAGAATCCTACTATTTTTAGCAATTTTATCTGCTTGTTTTTATCTTCCCTGCTAAAATATTTATTAGCTATACTTCTTGCATCATAAATAAAAGTTACACTTATCGCAATTATAATTAGTAAAATAGTTTCTATCATATTATACATCCTTTAGTTAAAAAATTCTACTGAAAACTTTGCTTCAAATTCTTGTCCTGGAGCTAGAACTATCATATCTGGCTTTTGCACAAAAACATTTGAACTATGTATTCTATCTGCTGTTGATTGCCAAGGCTCTAAACAAATAAATGGCGCTCCAGGCTTAGACCAAATACCTAGATATGGCCAACCTTCAAAATCCATTGTAAGAACAGTTTTTCTTGTTCTACTATTCTTAAGACTAATTTTTTTATTTTGTATTCCTTTAATTATTAGAGCATCATTATCAAAAGTATGCTCATCTAATAATATTATTTTATTATTTACAAGTTTGTTTTTTGCATACTCAGTTCCAACTAAGCCATCAACTAAATATAAAAAATGAGCTCTATCTTCTTCTTCTTCAAATTCCAAATAATAATTTCCTCTTTTTAAATCATCTGGATCAATCTTAAAAGCAGGATGTCCTCCTATTCCAAATGGCATATTAGTAACACCTGTATTTATCACTTTATAGATAAAAATTAATTTATTTTCTTCTTGTCTATATGTGTTATATAACTCAAATTCAAAAGGATATCTTGCTTGGGTATATTTATTACTTCTTAAGACATATGAATGAAAATTATCTAATTTAGTAATTGGTTCATATTCCATATCCCTTGCAAATCCATGTTGTGGGATTTCAAATGTTCTACCATTTATAATAGTTTGATTTCTCTTTAGTTTTCCTACTATCGGGAATAAAACAGGTGCATGTCTTTTCCAATAAATTTTACCTTTATCATCCCTACTACTTTCTCCTTGGTGAATTTTCTCTATACCATCTAGCTTAAAGCTAAGTAGTTCTCCGCCAAAGCTGGTTGTAGTCATAAGAGCTTCCATAATCACCATTCTCCTTTTTTATGCTACATATATAATATTATTTTATGGGCTAAAAGTCAATATTCTTAAGGAAAAAAGCTGTATATTTCCACTTATTACTATATTTATTTATATGAAATATTATGTAATTATTTTATTATATGTAAAAAATCCCTTTTATATAATATTAATATAAAAGAGATTTTTGATTAATATAATTTATTTTTTTATTGACAATACTTTAAATTTAGCTATACCTGCTGGAATTTTTGCTTCAATTATTTGACCCTTTTTAGCGCCTAATAGTGCTGACCCGATTGGTGATTCATTAGAAATTTTATTTTGTTCTAAGTCTACTTCTGTTGAACCAACTATAGTATATGTCATATTTTCATTAAAATCCATATCTAATACTTCTACAGTATTTCCTACTTGAACAGTTTTTGTATCAATCTCTGAAGCATCTATTATCTTTGCATGTCTTAATTTATTTTCTAATTCTGCTATCTTGTTTTCATTCATTTCTTGTGCTGTTTTAGCTTCATCATATTCAGAGTTTTCAGATAAGTCACCATATCCTAGGGCCACCTTTATTCTTCCTGCTATTTCTGTTCTTTCCGTTGTTTTTAGGTATTCTAATTCTTGTTCTAATTTATCATATCCCTCTTGCGTAAGTAATACAACTTCGCTGTCCATTACCCATTCCTCCTTCTGCATAAAATTATCTTTAATATATTAATACCATCTTCAGATTTTGTCAAGAGGAAAATAAAATTAATTACACAAAATTTATTAGTTTTAATTTTTTATTCTATATTGCTAATTATCTTATAAAAATAAAGCAATTCTAAAAGAATAATAAACATTTACATTCATATTACTTATACTATCACGATAGCTTGCTGGTGTAACTGAAGAATTGTTATCATAATCTCCTCCTCTATTACTAATTGAACTAATAGGAGTAGTAGAATTATTATAAAATTCAGTTGTTCTTTCCCATACATTTCCTCCCATATCATATATATTACTTACTGCTGTTGTTTGTCCTGTTGGCACTAATACATTACTACCTTTTTCTTTTGTTTGTTCGTTTTCTTCTATATCTATATATTGAAATGTTGTATCCTTATAATTACCTTGTTGTGAATTTATTCCATAATCTTCATTTTTTATTTTTATAAGATTTATTGCTGTATCCCATGCATAACTACTTACTAATTTTGTTATAGCTTTATATTTTCTTTCCTGACTCATTCCTTCTGCTAAAGTCTTTGAATCATCATATGTTATAAAGTTATATGGTGCTTGTCCCTTTTTTATTGATACTTCATTAGATGTACTATCTCCACTTGCTCTCATTTTTTTAGCATCTGTTGATACTTTATCTCCAGCTTCAAATCTTCCTATATAATATCCACCATTAAAATTTACACTTGACTCTTCATCTGTTGGCATTGTTTCTGAAAAATCATCATAAATTCCATCTTGCTTGCCAAAATCTGTTCTTTGATAAGTAATAGTTATATCTCCAAGAGTTGTATGAACTATTGTTCCATCACCTGTTTTGGCAGGAACCCATACGAATTGGTTTCCAACATCATCTTCTATTACCACTCCGTCTTCTACTTTAGTTTTTGAATCTTCTGCTATTTTAAATCCAGCTGGTACTTTAACATCATTTAATAAATCATCTTTTATAATTGTATCATTTTCGAAAGGTTTATTTAGCTCTTTAGCTTCTAATACGGTTTTTCCCAAATTCCACTTTGAATTAATTTTTATATATTCATCTATAAAATTAGATGCTTCATTTAGTTCATTTTTTTCTTTATCACTAGCTACTTCATATCTATCTACTGCATTTTCTGCTCTTGTAAATATTCCATTATTTCCTATTGTATAATTTATTGCTACTGCTGCTAATATTAGAAGAACTATTATTGTAACAACTAATGCTACCAATGTTATTCCTTCTATCTTGCTTTTTAACTTTCTTAATTTAGTTTTTTGTTTCATACTACTTTTCCTCCTATGTATTTCAATTAGTTTTTGTATTTATAAATATAAAAACTATGCTCTTTAGATTCATCTAAAAAGCATAGCTTTGTTTCTATGTTTACATAAGTATATTTTGTTAAATTCTACGATATATATATATATATATATACAGCCCCAAGGCTTTTAAGTTTTTCCATTTTCTTCTTCCTCTATATTTATTATTTTTAATTATTTTATACTTTTTTCAATTATTAAGTCAAGTTTTCTTACAGAATAAATAATGCCAATTACTAAAAAAATTAATCCTTAGTTTTAAGGTTCGTCATATGATCCACCTCTTAATAAGACTTACCATAAGCGCTACTTTCCATTATAACTTCTTTATATCTACTATTTATTAAATTATTATCTTTTTTATGCTATTATTTTTTCATTTATTTTCTTTTTTAAATTTTCAAACTCATTTGCTTCTATTTCATTTCTCTTTCCAAATAATTTTAAAATATGTATTTTATTTTTTAATATACTTTCTCTTATATCTGAATAAGAATTTTTCTTTAAAATTTCTGCTTCTATTAATTTTTGTTTATCCATATTTTCCATATCACTAAATATTCTCATTACCTTTTTTGTATCAAGGGTTATTTTTTCAATACAAATCCCATCAAATTCTCTTCCAATTTCTAAATTCTGTGCTGCATTTATTATTATACAGTTTCTATTTAAATTAAAACTTTTTAATTCTTTAAAATCTATATTAATAATCATTTTAGCTCTTTTTAAAGATTTTCTTCTATTACTAGATACTGTAATATATATTTGTTTTTTTTCTAATCTTTTTTCTAATTCTTGAAATTGTCTCATATGATCTGTAACTATATTTACAACTTTTACTGTATCACATAATTCTTCTATTATCTTTATATTTTCTTTCGTAAATTCTTCTACGCAAATATGAATCTCTTGCATTTTTATTTCTTTTTCAAGTTTATTATAGCAATATTTTAATATTTCTGGCAGCATATATTTTACATTATATTTCCCAGAAAGCTCTGGATATCCACAATCAATATCTTTTTCTTGAATTATATAATCAATATTGTCTTGTTTTAATTTTTCTCTTACAACACTTAAAATTTTCTCACTATTTGATGGTAGATAATAATAATTATCCACTACTCTTATCTTTTTTAATAAGTTTCTATATACATAGTTAACCTTATTCATCTTGTCCAATTTTACATATCCTATATTCATAAAAAATCACCCTTAATATTATATTCGGGTGATTCTTAATTTATTACTATTCTCAATCATTATTTATGTTTAATTTTTCGTCAATTATATTCCATACAGTATTTAATTCCCTATCTTTCGACCAATAAGCTGCACCTGCTAAATCATATCTATTAACTAAATCTAGTTTTGCTTTTAGAGATTCTTCATCTTCTATCCACATTTTATATATAGCACCATCTTTTTCATACTCGATATAAAATTGTTTTGTATTTTCGTCCCATGTTTTTTCAGTGCCTTCAGGAACGGTAACACTTCTCATATTTACAACAGAACTTGTTAAAGTTCCATCAGTTTCTTTCCAAAGTCTAGTATAAAATGGCATTGCTAATATTAATTTACTTTTGTCCACTCCTTCTTGTCCTAAAAACTTCTTTATATTTAATTCGACCCAATCTGCTCCAGCAACGGTTCCAGCTTTAGTTGATGATGTACCATTTTGATCATATCCCATAAATATTATATAGTCTGCAACTTTTCCAATAACGTTTCTATCAAAACATAAAGACCATGTTTCAGAACCATCAGGTGCTGTTACATCTACAGATAATGTTAATCCTAATTCATGTAATCTTGGTGCAAGTTCTATTAAAAATCTTGAATAATTATCTTTATCTTCCATATACATATTTTCAAAATCTACATTTATTCCATCTACTCCTGCGTCTACTAGCTCTTTTACAATATTTTCTATTAAATATGCTCTTGTTTCAAATTTAGATAAAATCTTTGATACAGCCTCCATATCTCCAAGCTCACTATTAGATAACATAGGCCATATTTTATATCCATTTGCATGAGCCCATTCTATATATGCTTTTCCATCAGTTCCTATATTAGAATCTATATCTCCACTAGCTGAAATTTCATAAAAAGATGGTGATACAACATTTATTCCTTCTATTTTACCATCTCTAACAGGTGCTGTTACATATTGAGAATAATAATCCCATACTAAACTTACCTTTCCATCTAATCTAGTATTTGTATCCAATTCTTCTCTTAGTACTTGCTCATTACTAATATCTTCTTTTTTTACATATCCTAATTTTCCATTTTTAGTTCTTACCTTTATCCATCCATCTTCTTCTACATTACTATTATTTTCTTTATCTTGTACTAAAATTAAAGTATCTCCTCTTTCTACTTTATCTACAGTTTTAGAAAAAATTGTAGTTTTGTATTTCACATTCATTTTCTTCGAACTAGTAGCTTGTACTAGTTTTCTGTTTAAAGAATCTATTGTTACTATATTACTGTTTGAATAATAATTTACTTCAATATTGTATATATCTGTTAAGTCAGTCATAGGTAAATATATTTTATCATCTTTTTGCATCAATTTATGTGCTAGTTCTATGTTTGAACCACTTATATAAATTTTAGTGCTATCAAAAGGAATAACCACAGTTTTTGTATTTGATGTTGTTATAATTCTACTATTTTCTTCTTCTACTAAAAGATATTCATCAAAAAAATTACTTACATCATCTACAGAAAGATATACAGTATTATCTTCTATTATTATATCAGATTTTAAATTTCTTGTTATATTGTTATTGTTTATTATTAAATTTATTTTATCTGCAAATTCATCTTTAGTGTAATTTGGTGCTATTTTTATAATAAATAATAAAAGCATAAGTGCTATAACTACTATTACTATTCTTAATATCAACCTAGGAATATTGATTTTTCCTTCTTTTGCTCTTTGCTTAGTATTTTTTTTCATTCTTTTGTCCTCCAGTTTATCTTCCATTTTATATAAAATATAATAACATAAAAGATTTTTTAAGTGAATAGTTTTCTTTAATCTTTTAGAAAAAAATAAAAGTAAAGTTAACATTTAGATTTCACACTTTTTTACTATTTACATATAATGTTACAAAGGGAGGTAATTTATGGGTAAAATATTAAAAAAATTACTTGCAACATGTCTTATTGGTTTTGGGTTAGGAGTTTTACTTGTATTATTACTTCCTATATCTGGATGGCTTTTTATAATTGGGCTTGTTATTACAATTGCTGGTTTATGTTGTCTTTTTCATAAGTAAGGAGGGATTA
>CALXPX010000017.1 GCA_944390305.1 uncultured Clostridia bacterium | reverse complement strand
AATAAAGACTAACTTTGTTAGTCTTTATCATTTTCTTGATAGGTATTATCAAATATTGAATCAGTGAAAAATTCTCCTAAAGTTATATTAAATCCTTCACAAATATGAAGTAAGGTATCTAATTTAATAAGTTCTGTTTTACCACTCATAAAAGTAGAAATAGTAGAACATGGAATTCCTGTTGCTTTGCATAGATCCCAAACTTTCATATCGTTTTTATTCAAAAAATATTTAATTCTTTTCCTAATTGCATCTGATAATTTCATTATAAAATCCCCTTTACAGTTCGTTAAAATTCAATAAAATTATATAAAAATAAAATATTCATCAACTTTGGCAAATTGAAAAAAATTAAAATATTTTCAATTAGACGAAGTAGTTTGTTGAATTGAAATAAAATTTGTGTTAAAATAGTATTATATACGTAAAGAAAATGAGGAAGAAATAATGAATGATGCAATAAAAATGTTACCCCAATATACACCTGATTATGTATTAGATGAAGTAGAATATTATTTTGAAAAGATTAGTCAAAATAAAAATGATTGTTTTACACTTGAAAATGCGATTTCATTAGTAAATCTTGCAAAAGTTAATAAAAGAATTACTAAAAAACAAGCAGAGACGATAAAAATGGCAATCCGTAAAATAAAATCTATATATTAATTTTAAATAAGATTTTATTAAGAGGTTAACTATTGTTATCCTCTATTTTAAAATATATAACAATTATCTTTATTATGATATGATAAATTTGAAAAAAAAGCTAAAATGAAGTATAATGAATAGTAATAAGTTGTTTATAATACTAGAAGTGAAATATTGATTGGAGATGAAAAAATGATTAATGATTTAAAAACAAAAAAGAAATTAGATAAATATATTGTTTATCTTATAATTTATGAAAATAAAAAAAATAGAAATATTTTTAAAGAAGAAATAAAATCTATTTTAGAAGAAAAAGGTTATGATATAGAAAATATTGAAGATTTTCTTAATATTTTATTACACGAAAATAGAATAATACTGGAAAATGGAGGATATAGAGTAACATTACCTAAATTAATACAAGAGTTAGAAAAAATAAAAAAAGACGAAAAAAAATATGATATGGTAATGAAAAAATTGTCAGGATATACATTAGAGCAAATAGGAATAGAGTATAGTGTGTCTAAGGAGAGAGTAAGACAAATTATATCTAAGGAAATGAAAAAAATCAAACATGTAGAAGAAGAGAAATTCTTGGAATATATGTTAGAGTATGATTTCAAGGAAGAATTATTTTGCAAATTATTTAAGCAAGAAAAATATGTGTATTATTATTTAAAAGAAAAATATAAAAAAGGGCAAAAAGATCCTTCTGAACTTTTAGATGATGAAAGATTAACTAGTGAACAAATTGAAATACTGCAAAAAGAATACAATGTTATTAGGTATAATGATGAAAATATAGTCGCAGATACAATGTCTATTCTTATGGCATATTTAAAAAAAGCTGACAGAAGAGTAGATTATGAAGAACTTATGGAAAGTTATAATAGTATTATAAAAGAATATAGTTTAAAACTTGATTTTTTAACAGAAAAAGATTTTAGAAACATTGATGCCAGGTTGACAAGAACAAATTTAATATTAGATACAATAGGTAAAAGTTTTAGATATTATAATTGTAATGATCTTGAGGAACAAGATATAAATGAATTAAAGGAAATGTTTAATATTGAGCCAGGAGTCTATTCATCAGAATTGTTTTTTAATGATAATCCTCTATTGATGAAAAAACTTGATATAAGAGATGAATATGAATTACATAATTTATGTAAAAAAGTTTTAGGTAGATTTGATAAAGGTATAGTATATTCAAGAATGCCGGATATTTTTATAAACTGTAATAACAAATTAGAATTTGTAGATGAAAGAATCCATGAATTAGCACCAATAAAATTAGATGATTTTGTTAATTATATGTATAAAAATTACGGTCATAAAGAAAATAGTTTCAAGGCATATATTATAAGTAATTTTAGTAGTTATATAAATATTGATACTCTTATTTGTAGTGGAAATGAATTCAATGAAGAACAGCTTGTTACTATGAAAGAAAAATTAACTGACGATATATACTCTATAGGAACAATAAAGAAAATGTTAACAGATTTATACAATGTAAATGATTTTAAATTATTAAATTCATTAAACTTAAGTAAATTAGGATATAGATTAAGGGGAAATTATATCATAAAAAGTAATATAAATAGTTTGGAAAACTATTTAAGACAAATAGTAATGTCAAATGATTATTATACTATTTCTTCAGAAATGAGAAAAATAGGTTCAACATTTTCATGTTATTTATATAAATTTATTTATGATAAGATATTATTTAAAATATCTGATGAAAAATATATAACTATAAAAAAACTTAATGAAATAGGAATTACAAGTGAAGACATAGATGATTTTATAGAAAAAATAGAGAAAACTATTCCTGAAAACGAATATTTTAATTTATATACACTAAAAGCGGATTTTAAGAATAAGTTATTAGAAAATAAATTCCCTGAATGTTTTTATGAAAATTTAATTATGATTTTACCTAAAGTAAAGAGCTTTAGCTTAAAGAATAATACTTTATTTATAAAAACAAATGATTCAGCAACTAGAGAAAAATTCATTAATAGTTTTATAAAAACAAGTAAAATATATATTAGGGACATTAAAAACGAAATATATGAAAAATACAATATTGAAATTGAAGATTATTATATAAGACAATTTATAAATAAGAAAAAATTTTACTTAGATTCAAGTACAGATTGTGTTTATGAAAGTAGAGAGAAATATGAAGAAGAAATAAATCAGTGGGATATTTTGAAATATATAGACTAGACCTATTAATGTTTAGTCTATTTATTTTAAAAAACTGGAGAAAAAAATACAAAAATAATTGTTTCTCCAAACAAAATATGATATAATTTTTTTGAATTCAGAACAAGGAGGAAAGCAAATGATAAAATATATATGTAATAACTGCGATAATCTTATATGCGAAACAAGTACTTGCCCTGTTTGCAACGGTAGAACATATATAGATAAGTCAGAAATATATTATTGTGAACATTGTAATACTCCTATTTTTGATAAAAGATGTTCAATTTGTAATGGTGAGGGAATTTATATAGGAACTGATGTTAGACCTGTTTTTCCTGAAGAAAGGTTACTAATAGAAGTTATTGAAGGAGAACCATTTAAATATGCTGGAAAGTCTATATGGAATACATCTGGAAATAATTATTTTATTGATGGAAAAAAACATAAATTTGTCATTAAAGAGGCTATAGAGAAAAATGATGCAAATGATATCAGAAAAATGCTTGAAGAAAACAATGAAAAAAATAAAAAATATGAAGAAG
This sequence comes from uncultured Clostridia bacterium, assembly GCA_944390305.1. Lineage (GTDB taxonomy): Bacteria > Bacillota > Clostridia > TANB77 > CAG-508 > CAG-793. Next base: position 12,447 of record CALXPX010000017.1, on the reverse strand, counting down.
AATTTAATAATCAAGATTACATTAAGAATTTTATAAAAGCAAATAAAATTAGATATAATACTGTTGTGACAGAAGCACATGATTATATAAAAAGAATATCACAAAATTATTCTGATGATACAATGTTTGTTTCGTTTTCAGGAGGAAAAGATTCTACTGTAACAAGCGATTTAGTTATGACAGCATTAAATAATGATAAAATAATACATATCTATGGAGATACAACATTAGAATATCCTGAAACGAGAAAATATTTAGAGGAATTTAAGAAAACACATCCAGCTACACCAATTTTAGTTGCTAAAAATAAAGATCAAAACTTTAATGAACTTTGTAAAGTTATTGGACCACCAAGTAGGGTTATGAGGTGGTGTTGTACTATATTTAAAACAGGAGCAATAACAAGAAAGATAGATTCAACATTTAAAAACCAGATAAAAGTATTAACATTTCAGGGATTAAGGAGAAGTGAATCATCTGCGAGAAGTAAATATGAAAGAGAGAGTAATGGAGCTAAAATAACTAAGCAACAGACAGTAGCTCCGATAATTGATTGGTTAGATTTTGATGTTTGGCTATATATATTAACAAGAAGAATTCCTTTTAATAATGCATATAAAAAAGGATTTACAAGAGTTGGATGTTGGTGTTGTCCAAACAATTCATCATGGTCTGAATATTTATCAAATATTTATATGAAAGAACAATATGATACTTTTCATGATATATTGTTGAAATTTGCTACACAAATAGGAAAATCTGATCCAGGTGAATATATTTCTTCTGGTGGTTGGAAAGCAAGACAAGGCGGCAACGGACTAACTTATAGTTCTAATGCGATTTTATCATTTAAACCATGTGTATTAGAAGAAAATGCATATAATTTTGAATTAAATAAACCAATAGATGAAACATTACATGAACTTTTTAAACCATTTGGAATTTTAGATTTTAATATAGGAAATAAAAGATTAGGAGAAGTATATATATTGGATAAAAGAACAAAAGAACCATTATTAAAATTAAAAGGGAAAATTGGACAGAATGTATTAAAAGTATCTATATTAAAGAAAACTAAAATATTCAACAATAGTAAAAATACAGAAATGCTTATAAAAAATCAAATAACTAAATTTCAAACATGTATAGGGTGTATGGCTTGTGAAAGTGTATGTAAATTTAATGCTATTACTATTAAACATTTAGAAAAGCAAAATGGTGAAAAGTTTAATATTTCATATAAAATTGATGAAAGTAAGTGTGTTAGCTGTCTAGAATGTGTAAAACATTTTAGTGGTGGATGTTATATGAAAAAGGTATTAAGAACAAAGCAAAGTAAGGGGTAGTAAAATGAATATAAAGTTAAAATTAAAAAGGCATGAAAGCTTTTCTATAAGAGAAGGTTGGTTGGCTAAAGGAATAAAAAATATAAAGGAGAATAGTAAAACATTTTCTTCAGCTGAATCAACAGATATATTAGGAATAGGAACTAATATGGTAAAATCGTTGAGATATTGGATGAGTGCAACATGTTTAGCTAAAGAGGAAAATAGAGAAACTACTTTAACAGAGTTTGGAGAACTAATTGATAAGTACGATTCTTATTTAGAAGATATCTTTTCTTGGTGGCTAATACATATTAAAATGATGCTGAATATTGACGATGCTTATATTTATAATTTGTTTTTTAATGAATGTGGAAAAAAATCATTTTCAAAAAGAGATATATATGAACAATTAGCATCAAACCTTAAAAATGAAAAATTAGAATATAATGAAAACATTTTACAAGATGAAGTAAGTATGATAATAAAAACATATGCTATAGATGAAAAAATTGATAATCCCGAAAATAATTTTATTTCACCATTATCAGAGTTAAATTTAATAAAAAAAATTGATAGAGATACATACGAAAGAAATAAGCCAGATTATAGAAATTTAAATTACTTAATTGTATTTTATTTGATTGAGCAATTATTAGATAATAAAGATTATATAAGCATTGATGAATTACTAAAACTAGATAATAGTCCAGCAAAATTATTGAATTTAGATAAGAATTTAATTAATGAATATTTAGATGAAATGAAAAGAAATGGACTTGTTTTAATCAATAGAACTGCAGGTTTGAATATGGTTTATTTTCAAAAGAAATTATCTCTTGAGGATATTATGAAAGAATATTTCGAAGGAGGAACACTATGAAATATAGAGATATAATAGGTGTAAATGAAAATTTTCAATATTCAGTCAATTTACAATTTGATATAAATAATATAGATAAAATAAAAGAATACATACCAACAAAAGATGGATGTGAATTATTAAAAATTTATATAAATAGTATATTGTATGGAAAAAATAGAGCAACAACTTTAATTGGTCCTTATGGTAAAGGAAAATCTCATTTATTACTTGTTCTAATTACTTTACTAGATGATTATGAAAAAGAAGATGAACCATATATAGATGAATTTATCTTAAAGATAAAGAAAACCGATGAAGAGTTATATAAAATGCTTACTTCTATCAGAAAAGAAAAGAAAAAAATAATGCCTATAATAATTAATAGTAATTATGGGGATTTAAATCAAGCTTTTTTACTTGCTTTATCTGAAGCTTTAGAAAGAGAACATTTATCTGATGTTGTTGTTCATACATATTTTGATGTTGCTATAAAAGTAATAGAAAAATGGGAAGAAAACTATAAAAATGCTATTAATGAGATAAAAAAATGTTTAAAAGAGTATGATTGTAATCTAAAAGATTTGAAAAAAGGATTAAAAAATTATTCTGAAAAATATTATAATATATTTAAAAATGTTTATAGTTGTATTTTACATGGACAAGAGTTTAATCCTCTTGTTAACTCTGACCTTATAAAGACTTATAAAGATATGACCTACGAACTAGGTCAAAAAGGTTTTAAAGGTATTTTTATTGCATTTGATGAATTTAGTAAGTTTTTAGAATATGTCGAAAATACACATATGATGAAAGATTTAAAATTATTACAAGATTTTGCAGAATTAGCTAATAGAACAGGAAATAATGAACAGATACATTTATGTTGTATAACTCATAAAACAATGAATCAATATGCAAATAATATGGATGAAGATAGAGCAAATGCATTTAAAACTGTTGAAGGAAGATTTAAGGAAATATATTTTAATAGAAGTTTAGAACAAAATTATGAAATAGTATCATATGCACTTGAGAAAAAAGCAAATTTTAAGCAGTATTATGAAGAGTTTTATGATAAAAATAAGGCTTTTTATGGAGAAATAAAAGAAAATAATATTTTTAAAAACACTGAAAATATTGAAAAAATATTGTTTGAAGGTTGTTTCCCACTTAACCCTATAACAACTTATTCATTGATAGAATTATCAGAAAAAATAGCACAGAATGAAAGAACATTATTTACTTTTTTAACAGATGATGATACTAATAGTTTGAAAAGTTTTATTGATAATGAAATAAATACAAATAAACTATTCAATATAGATAAAATATATGATTACTTTAAACCTTTGCTAAAAAAGAACAATGAACAATTATTAAAAGAAATATGGATAAAAGCTGAAAATGCAATAAATAAATGCAAAACTGAAACGGAAAAAGAAGTAATTAAATCACTAGCAATAATATATATGATTAATGATTTAGATACACTAATACCAAATGATACAACTATAAAAACATCTTTAAATCTAAATCAAATGGAATATGAAAGAGTAATAGATGGACTAATAGAGAGAAGCATTATTAAAAGAAAAAAAATAACGAATGAACTTGATTTTGCAACTATATATAACAGAGAAATATCAAAAGAGATAAAAAGATTAAGTGATGCTGATTATTATGATATTGATATTAAAGAAACACTAAATGAGATAATTAATACATCATATTCGTTACCTAGAAGATATAATGAAGAATATAAAATAACAAGATTTTTCTCAAATATTTTTATGAACGAAAAAGAATTAACAGCATTAGGAAACTTTGACGTTTTATTGGAAAACACTTATTGTGATGGTATTATAATTAATTTAATTAGAGATTCTAGGAATATACAGGAAATAAGAGATTATTTTTCACTGAAAAATAATGAACAAATAATATTAAAAATACCTAAAACAATATTTCCAAAATCTATAATATCATTATTGCGAGACTATAAAGCGATAGAATATTTGCTATCTAATTCTAATAATAAGGACGAAGTTGGTAATGAATTAGAATTAATAAAGAAAGAAACCATTGAAGCAATAAATGAGCAGGTTAGCCTATATTTTTCAAATGATAATATTCAGGAATATCTTTATAAGGATAAAATTTATAAAAAGATTAGTAATATTAGTTCATTTTTATCTGATATTTGCACTAATGTTTACAACAAAACTCCAATCATTAATAATGAAATGATAAATAAAAGGGATTTATCAGCTCCTATAAAAAAGGCAAGAGATATTGTAATTGAAACAATATTAAATAATGATAAAAATCTAATAAAAAGTAGAACAAGTGCTGAAGCAACTATTTATAAAGCTATAGTAGAAAAGAAAAATACACCTTCTATAAACGAAGTAATAAAACTAATCAATAGATTTATTTCTGAAAGTGAAAATAATAAAATTGGATTTGACAAAATATATAGAAAGTTAGAGAATAAACCTTATGCAATTAGAAAGGGAATAATTCCTATTTTGATTGCAATGTCACTATATAATTATTCAGATATAATTGTTATTTATTTTATGAATAAGGAAATAGATTTAGATGCTACAAACTTAATAAAAATTAATGAAAATCCAGAAAAATATTTTATTTTAACAGAAAAAGGTACAGCAGAAAAAATTAAATATTTGTCTAATTTAATGTGTATATTTAATGTGCCAAATCAAGATACCCAAAGAGTTAACTTAAAAAAACTAGTTGATAGTATGAGAAGATGGATTTTATCTTTGCCTAGAATTTTACGAGAATATAATGCAAATAATAATATTTTCAAAATTAAAGACGAATATATTTTGGTAAAGAACGAATTACTAAAACCAGACATAAATAATAATGAATTTATATATAAAGGATTATGTGAGATATTTAATACTAATAATTATATGAATATTGTTGAAGAAATTAGAGAAATGAAGTCGATGTTTGATAATTTTATTTCAATGTATTTAGACAGTTTAATTAATAGTACAAAACAGATTTTTGACAAGAATTTTAAAGGAAGTCTGACATCTTTATTAAAGGAATTTTATGAAGAGAATAAGTTAAATAATTCACATATAATATACAATTTAGCTACTAAACAATTTATTAAGTATATTGGAAGTATTACAACTCATGATGAACAAGATGTCATAGAAAAAATTTCTAGAATAATAACTGGTCTTTATATTGAAGATTGGCAACCTGATGATTATATCAAATTTAATGAAAAACTAATAGAAATCGTAAATAATATAAAAAATGTAAAAGATTATAAAAATAACGATAATAGCAATAAATTGTTATTGATTGATGGTAATGAAAAATTAGAAAAATATATTATAGCTCCTGATGAAATATCTGCAATTGGTAATACAATGAAAAACAATATTGAGGAGATAATGAATGAATATGGTGATTCATTGTCAGAAAAAGAAAAGATAAGCATACTAGTTAATATTATAAAAAAATACATGTGAGGTGAAATATATGATATATTTAGATAATGCAGCAACAACTTATCCAAAGCCAGAAATAGTTTATAAGGAATTGGACAAAGCAAATAGAAATGCCTTCAATACTGGAAGAGGAAGTTATAAAGTTGCACAAGAGGCATCAAAAATAAAAGAAAATGTAAGAAATAAAATTTTGAAACTTAATAATATTAATAATGCTAATGTAGTATTTACTAGTTCTGCAACTACTGCATTGAATGATTTGATTTTTGGAATTAAATTAAATCAAGGAGATTGTGTTTATATAAGTCCTTTTGAACATAACTCAATTATTAGACCTCTAGAAGAACTAAAAAAAGAAAGAAAAATTCTTGTTAAAGTATTACCATTTAATAAAGAAACTTGGGAATTAGATGAAGAAAAGACAAAAGATTTATTTGTATTAAATAAACCAGTAGCAGTCTTTGTGTCTCAAATAAGTAATGTTACTGGGTATGTTCTTCCATATAAAAAAATATTCAATTTATCTGCAGAGTATAATGCTATTAATATTTTAGATGCATCCCAAGGATATGGGATTGTAAAAATAGAGGATTATATAAATATTAATTACATCGTCTTTGCAGGACATAAATCATTGTATGCATCTTTTGGAATTGCTGGATATATTAAATTAAAAAATGATAAGCTACATCCTCACATATTTGGTGGAACAGGATCTGATACAATGAATCCTAATATGCCTGAAAACTTTCCAGATGGATATGAAGCAGGCAGTCCAAATATTGTTGCAATATCCAGTTTAAATGTAAGTATTGATTGGATAAATCAAACTGATATATATAAACATGAAAAAAAATTAACGGATTATTTAATTAACAACCTTTTAAAACTAAAAAAAGTACATGTTTATGTTCCTAAAGAAATATCTAATATTTTTGGTGTTGTTTCTTTTAGTGTTGATGATTACACTTCTGAAGATATTGGAAAAATTTTAGACGAAGAATTTGAAATTTGTGTAAGAACAGGATTTCATTGTGCTCCTTTAATACATGAGTTTATTAATTCAGTAGAAAGTGGAGGAACAGTTAGAATAGGATTAAGTTATTTTAATACACAAAATGATATAGATACTTTAATAAATGCATTAAAAAGTTTATAATATAATAAGGGAGGAAAATATGAGTCTTTTAGATGTTAATTTAAAAAAAGAATATAGATCTCCTCGTGATGATATAGTTAATGAATTCTATATTCCTTTATTAAAAGAATCTATCTTATATAAAAGAAGTGTTGGATTTTTTTCATCTTCTTCACTTTTAGAAATTTCCTATGGAATAACCAACTTAATAAATAATAATGGAAAAATTCAATTAATTGTCTCTCCAAATTTATCTGAAGAAGATATAGATGCAATTAATAAGGGATATGAAGTGAGAGAAAATGTTATTGAAAGAGCACTACTACAATATATAACAGAACCTACAAATTACTTTGAAGAAGAAAGACTTAATTTATTAGCAACTTTAATAGCTGAAGAAAAATTGGATATAAAAATTGCTTTTTCTTTAAAAAATGAAAAATTAGGATTGTATCACGAAAAATTAGGATTAATGTATGACAAGGAAAACAACATAATAGCATTTTCAGGCTCAATGAATGAAACAGAAAATGCTTTTATAAATAATTATGAAATAGTTGATGTTTTTACTTCTTGGGAAGATAGAGATAGAGTAGATATTAAAGCAAAAGCATTTGATAGATTATGGGATAATGAAGATTCTAGTGCAGTTGTTTGTGAATTTCCAAAGGTTGCAAAAGAAAAAATATTATCTTACAAGAAAGAAAACGTTGATTGGGATATAGATCAAAAAGAATTTGCTCAAAAAATTAAACAAACAATTCAATCTGAAAAAATCGAAAAATTGAAATCTGTTACTAATAGTCCTCAAATTCCAACAGGAGTAAAATTGTATGACTATCAAAAAGAGGCTATACAAGAATGGAAAAATAACAACTATTGTGGAATATTTGATATGGCAACTGGAACGGGAAAAACATTTACAGGATTAGGAGCTATAACACAATTATATAAAGATTTAAAGGGAAAACTTGCTGTTATTATAGTTTGCCCATATCAACATCTTGTTGACCAATGGGTAGAGGATATATTAAATTTTAATATTAATCCAATAATAGGCTATAGTTCATCTGAACAAAAAGATTTTAAACAGAGATTTAAAATGGCTATTATGGATTACAATCTTGGAGTGAGAAATTTTTTCTGCTTTATTTGCACTAATGGAACTTTTGCAACTGAATATATACAAAATCAAATAAATAATATTAGAGGAAATGTATTGTTAGTTGTTGATGAGGCACATAATTTTGGAGCTACAAATCTTAAAAAAACATTAATTCCAAAATTTAATTATCGACTTGCACTTTCAGCTACACTTGAAAGACATGGGGATGAGGAAGGAACACAAGTTTTATTAAAGTATTTTGGAAAGAAATGTATAGAATTTTCTTTAGAAGAAGCAATAGAAAAAAATTTTTTGACAAAATATGAATATCACCCAATTGTAGTTTATTTAACAGATGACGAATTAGAAAGATATCATCAACTTTCAAAAGAATTATCTAAATGTATTATTAAGAAAAACGAAAAAGTTAAATTAACTGAAAGAGGAAAAGTAATTGCTCAAAAGCGTTCGAGAGTCGTTGCGGGAGCATTTAATAAAACATTAGCACTTGCTAAAGCTATAAAGCCATTTCAAAAGGAAAATCATATTTTAGTTTATTGTGGAGCTACAACTATAGATGAACAAGATGAGAATGGTGATGACATGAGACAAATAGATGCAATTACTGAATTATTGGGTAATGAACTAAAAATGAATGTTGCACAATTCACATCTAAAGAAGATAGTAATACAAGAGATATGTTAAAAAAGAAATTTTTTGATGGAGATTATTTACAAGTTTTAGTTGCAATAAAATGCTTAGATGAAGGAGTAAATATACCAGCAATAAAAACCGCATTCATACTTGCAAGTACAACTAATCCAAAGGAATATATACAGAGAAGAGGAAGAGTACTAAGAAGATATCCTGGAAAAGAATTTGCAATAATATATGATTTTGTGACATTGCCTAGACCTTTAGATGAAGCTGGTAGTTTGACTTTTGATGAAATACGATGTGAAAAATCAATGGTAAAAAATGAAATTAATAGAATGATAGAATTTAAAAGGTTAGCTTTGAATAGAATGGAATCGGATATTTTGATTGATGATATAGTAAAAACGTATCATTTGAATAATTTTGAAGAAATGGGGGATGAACAATATTTATGAATGAAAATGTAATTATTGAAGATCAAAAACTTAATCGCATAGTCAAGAGAATTATACAATTAGAAAATGAAAATGTAAAAACACGAGAATTTAATGATGAAGATATAAAGAAAAAAATAGAAAAGATAATAGAGGAGGAAGTAAAATGTTGTTAAGAAAATTATCGTTAACGAATTTTAGACCATTTAAGGGCGAACATGAAATTGAATTCTCTGTTAACAAAGAAAAAAATGTTACTTTGGTTATGGCTGAAAATGGAGCAGGAAAAACGACATTAGCTCAAGCTTTTCAATGGAATTTATATGGAAAAACGGATGGATTTAAGAATAAATCAGTTTTAAATAGTGTTGTAGAAAAAGAAATGATTATTGGTTCTGAGGCAAATGTTATTGTAAAATTAGAATTAGAGCATAATAATATAGATTATACTATAATAAGAAAACAAGTATATAAAAAAGATATTAATGGAATTGTTAAATCTGATAATCCACAATTAGAAATATTTACAAGAAATAATGATGGACAAACGGTTATAGTAAACCCATTAAAAAATATGTCTACAATTGCAAGCATATTGCCTGAAACTCTTTCAAAATACTTTTTCTTTGATGGTGAAAGAATTGAAAAGATGGCAGGAGAGGTTAATTCAGGTAAAAGTGATGAATTTAAAACAGCAGTTCAAAATATATTAGGATTGACAGCACTAACTAAAGCGATAGAACATCTTAATCCAAATCAAAAAAGTAGTGTTATTGGTAGATACAATGCACAAATGGATGCAGCTGGAGATCAACAGACTAGGATATTAAGAGACACTATATATAATTCAACAGATAAAATAGAACAAAATAATAATAGAATTGATAAAATAGAAACAGAAATTGAATATTATCAATCTGAAATTGAAAAAGCAAAAGCAGAAATTATTCAATATGCAGATGTAGAAAAAATGCAACATGAATTAAATCAATTAAATAGCAATTTAACTAACGAGAGACAGGTTAAAAATAATGCAATTAATGTTTTAATGGGAAACTTTACAAAGCAAACTTATAACTATATGTCAAGAAAATTAATTCAAGATGCTTTAATTGAATTAAAAAATACTGATAATATTGATAAAGGGATACCTTCGGTTAGAGCGGAAACCATTAAGTTCTTAATGGAAAGAAAAAAATGTATTTGTGGAAATGACTTGTCAGATCCTACCTCTGAAGCAGTTATTAACTTGACAAATTTGCTTAAGTATATTCCTCCTCAGTCTTTAGGAACAGCTATAGCACAATTTCAAGAGCACTCTAGTAATTCAATAAAGTCAAGTGAAAATTATTACAGAAACATCGAAATGCAAATTAGTTCTGTAAGAGCATCACAAAATAAGATAGAAGAAATAGAACATCAAATTGGAGAAATAGATAAAAATATTTTAAAATCAAGTAATACAAAAGTAACGGATTTAAAAAATCGTCAAATAACAATGGAAAAAACACTTAAAGATTTAACTATAGAATTAAATGATTTAAAAGGAAAAAATACATATTTTGAAGAGAAGAAAAGAGAGGCTGAAGCGGAAATAAGTAGATTACAAATGAAAATAGCAAAGAATAAATCGTTAGAAGAACAAATGGAATATGCTAGAGCTGCTTATTTTAAGTTTAAGCAAACATATGATTATGAAGAAGCAAAAACACGAGAAAAATTAGAAAGCCAAATCAATGAATTATTTAAACAAATTTATGCGGGAGGAATGACTATAAATATAGATGACAAGTATAAGATTACATCATATGTAAATGAATTAGAAGAAAATAGTTCAAATTTAGATGCAAATACTGCTAAAAGTTATTCTATAATATTCGCTTTTATAGTTGGAGTTATAAATCTAGCAAAACAAAAAGTTATAGAAAAATCTGACGATGCAAGTATTGTGACTGATGAATATCCTCTTGTAATGGATGCTCCATTATCATCATTTGATCAAAGAAGAATAAAAAACATATGTGAAGTTATTCCAAGCATTGCTAGACAGGTTATTATTTTTATTAAAGATTCTGATGGGAATATTGCTAAAAATGAAATGAAAAATAAGATTGGTATAGAATACGAAGTTTCTTTAAGAGATAGGGAAATGCCGGTAGATAGTAAAATAACGAAAGTAGGTGAAAATTAATATGTTTGATAGAGATTATAATTTTAGAGGAAAACATGCTAATATTGTAACACAATTAACTGCTGAAATAGATAGTGAAAGTAAATTTAGATTATTTGATAGGAATATAGATGTATTAATACTTGCACCTATAGTAGGTTTTTTATATGGAAGAATGGCTGACAGAGATGATAGTGGACAAGTTACTGTAGACAACGTTAAGAAAATAAATTTTGATCAGATAAATAGAGAATCATATACACTTAACTATAACTACGAAATTATAATGCTTTTACATGATAAAGATACATTACCAATTGAAGAAAGACTAGATAGAGCTTTTAGATATGCAAAAGGTAGTAATGAAAAAGAAGAATGCTACAAAATTTTTGAAAAATATGTCTTAGGAGGAATTGAAGTTCTTAAGGAAAAACTATTAGATAATGATAATCCAACATCTGTTGATGATTATATTAATAATATTTATTATTTTTTACAAGATTATAACGATAGATATAATAATATAATTTCTGAAAATGAAATATTAGATTTATGCATTAATCCTGAAAAAGAATAAAAGTAGGAGAAAGATATGAATGAGATAAAAAAAGAATTAAACATAAGAACGAAAGAATTAAGAAATGTACTTGAAAAAGCCTTCCAACAAGAAAAGCTAGAATATGATTCAATTCATCCAAGTTATAATATTAAAAGTACTAGAAATGATGATCAAAAACTATTCATAACATGTTATGTAGAAAAAAAACAATCCTTATGGTATTCATATTGATAATAGATTAGAAGTTGAAAAATGGGTTATTGATATTGTGATTATGAAACCTGATCTTACGTTTGAAATTATTAATAAATTAAAAAACAATGGATTTAATTACGAAGAGTATAATGAAGAATGCAAGGGAGAATTTAAAGGTCATATAAAATTAGTAGAGCTTGAAAAGGATACAAGTAATAATGAAATCAAGGATATCAATATAAAACTTTTAAAGCTTTTTCAATAATAAATTATAAAAGTAAATAACAAATTACATAGATTAGCCAAAAATGGCTAGTCTATTTTTTATTATTAGAAAATATTTCTTTTAAATTATAAACAAACAAATGTTTACAAAAGAGGAAAAAGATGCTATAATAATTACAAAACATTTGTTTAGGAGTTGAAAAATGCAAAAAATCTATTTATGTATTGATTTAAAAACTTTTTATGCCTCTGTAGAATGTGTTGAAAGAGGGTTAG
>CALXPX010000016.1 GCA_944390305.1 uncultured Clostridia bacterium | reverse complement strand
ATAGTTTTTTAATAAATTATGCAAATTTTAGTTCTAAATAAAATATATAAAACTATGTATTTTAGATTTTATTAAAATACATAGTTTTTCTATATTTATTTATATAAAATCTTTATTTGTTATCTTCCCTATTTCCTTCTGGTAGAGCTTCTGGTAATTGTAATACTACTTTAATTCTTAAAGCATATTTTACAGCTCTAACGATCTTACTATTTTTAATTCTATTCCATAATGAAGATTTTACCTTCTTTGGTTTTTCTTCATTAAACTGTACTGGCTGATTAACATTCATATTATTATTGCTATTAGCAGACATAACATTGTCATTAATAATTGTATTTGCATCTACAACTTCTTCTTTTGCAACATTTTCTATTGCAGGTTCTTCAGTAGTTATCTTATTAACTTCTTCAACAGGTGTAGGTATTAATTTTAATGCATCTGCTATTTCTATTCCAATATAGCTTAATGCTTTAGATCTATCTTCTACTCTTTCCATATCTATTTCAATATGTAAATTTGACTCTAAATTTGCAATTCTAGCATTAATAAGTTTTAATGCGTCTTGATGATTTTGAGAATCATCACTTTTAGTTCTACCAATTACTTGAAGTGCCTCTATAACATCTTCTGCAAACTGATTTTCTATTGATTGAACACTTTTTTTCCATTCACTATCTTTTGACTCTACTATTGCAGCAGTTTGTTTTAAAATAGCTGCTAATTTTATATTATTCTCTCTTTGTTTTATTAATTCTTCTATTTGTTTTGTATTTTCCTCAAATTGATTTGTAGCATATTCTACTAATCCATAAGCAGCGTCATAAACACTCTTTGGAAAATTCTTCTTTTTAGGGTATTCAATTAAATATGTTTTTATTGATTCTACCAAATCTTTAAAATAAGAATTATCATCCAATTCTACTATCTGTTTTTTGCTATTTGGATTAATAAGTCTTTGAACTTTTTCTATATTTGATAAAATTTTTTCTTCCGTGATTACCATTCTCACGTTTACTATCCCACGTCTAGGCATTGTAAACTGTACCTCCTTTGTTTTAATATTATGTTAATTAGTACTTTTATTTAACTTCTACTAATATTTTAGTACACTAAGCAAATAAAAGTCAAGGGAATTTTCACTTTTTTCTAAAAAAGAACCAGTGCAATAAGCACCGGTTCTTTTTAAAGTAGTTGTTTTCTCAAATATTACGACCTACTTGATACAAAAAAGATGCTAAAATGCCATTGTCCTTTCCAGAAAAAAGATTGATTCCTTTTATATCTCCTAGGAAATTAAAAAGCACATCTGAACTTAACATTTTTTCTAAACGCTTAATTTCAGAAGCAAATTTTTCATTGGAACTTATCCAATCTAAGAAGAAAACCTCAGAATCAGATGTATCTACAGTTCCCCTCTTAATATTTTGTCTTTTTATAGTGGAAATAATAGGTATGTTTTTTACTTTACCTTTTGTTATCGTCCCCCTTATTTTGTACTGTCCAAAAATTGTAAAATTTCTCAGTATCGGTATCTTCTCCTCTTTCGCAAACAGAAAAGCTATATAATTTTTAGCCATATTATCAATAAGGCATACACCTTTTGATGTCTTTACTCTGTCTTCAAACTTTGAGCTTTTCCCTAATACCTTATAAGAAATAAATTCACCTCCTAAGTATGCGCAAAGGTAGACATTTTCTTTTAATCCATCCTCTGTTATATCATAGAGTGAGAACCGTTCGTTCTCCTTCAAAACGAAAAATGCCTCTGTTACATGCTTAAGTCCCATCTAAGAAAACCTCTTTCTTTTTTTACTCGCATATTCATATGCTGTAATATTAATTATACTATATAAAATTAATTTTTGCAATAATAAGAACTTGCTATATAGCAAGTTCTTATACAATTACTATTTTTTATCTTTTTGTAATTCTTTATATCTTTTAATTTTCATTGTAGATGTTTTTTCAAATTCTCCTTCTTTTATTTCTAAAGATTTAACCGCTTTATATGATGTTAATTTTTTATTAACAGCTTTTATTTGATTCCAAATAATATCATAAACATCCTTATCTGATATATCTCCATGAAGTTCTTGAATTTTTTCTTTATCTAAAATTACTCTTGCAGTAATAATTAATTCTTTTTCATCTTTTCTTTTACTTTCTTCCCCTTCTGGAGATTTTCCATATACCATTACTTCTTTTATTTCAGGTATTTTATCTAACATCATTTCAATTTCTTCTGGATATATATTTTTTCCATTTTGAGTTACTATAACATTTTTACTTCTTCCTGTTATATAGATAAATCCTTCTTCATCCATATATCCAATATCTCCTGAATGGAAGAATCCATCTGGTTCTATTGCTTCTTTTGTAGCCTTTTCGTCCTCATAATATCCAAGCATTAATGTTGGAGATTTTATCATAATTTCTCCTTCACCATTTTCATTAGGATTATCCACTTTTATTTCTGCCTGAACTATAGGTTTACCTGCAGAACCTACCATAGGTTTATATTCTGGAGTTAGAGCTGCAATAGGTGCTGTTTCTGTAAGTCCATATCCTTGAAGGAAAACTATTCCTATATCTTCTAACCAATTTCCTACTTTTTTATCTATAGGAGCTGCTGCTGAAACTATAATTCTTATATTTCCACCTAAATTATCATATATTTCTTTAAATACTTTTTTCTTTAAATCAATTCCTAATGTTTTAAGTCCATTTGTAACATGTATCATTGAATTTACTAACTTTTCTTTATGACTCTTTTTGATTGTTTCATTTATTTTTTTGTAAATACTTTCTACAAGAAGTGGAACTGTTAAAACAGTTGTAGGTTTTGCTTCTTGAAGATTTGGCACAATATATCTTAATCCTTCACAAACTGCAATAGAGCATCCATGTGCAATTGGAAGTAAAAAACCTATTGTTGATTCATATGTATGATGAAGTGGAAGTACTGAAAAAAATCTATCTGTTGGATATAATTTAACATATGCTTTAACAGCATTTATATTTTCAGCTAAATTTCTATTGCAAAGCATTACACCTTTTGAATTAGAAGTAGTTCCAGATGTAAATAACAAAACTTTAAATTCTTCAGGATCTATTTCCATCTCCATAAAAGAATTATCTCCTGATTCTACTATCTTTCTACCATTTTCTATTAAATAATTTATACCTACATCTTTTCCCTCTAAAGGTTTATCTGATTTCATTTCTATGAAATATTCTACTTCTGGAACAGCTTCTTTTATTTTTTTTATATCTTCTTCTTTTTTTGGTGAATAAATTATTGCCTTTGCTCTTGATCTTTTTACTACATTTTCTAATTCATTTAATGGTAATTCTCTATCTGTTGGCACTGCAATTCCAGCCCCACAAAGAGTAGCCATATATGATATATACCAATCATATTGAGTTTCACCAATTATTATTGTTTTTTCATCCTTTAAATTAAGTAATTTTACCATAGCTGTTCCAAGTGATATAACATCGTTTCCGAATTTTTCATATGTAAAAGTTTTATATGGTTCTTTATGATCCATTTTTTCTAATATACAAGGTCTATCAGCATATTTTTCAATAGCTTCTTTAAAGCATTCTTTTATAGTTTTGTAATGTGTTCTTTCATATGGTTCTGTTCTTTTTTGCTTCAACTTTTCCTTTTGCATCTTTTCATAATCAATGTCAACATTTTCTAGATTTTCTACTGTATCCATTTTTATTTTTCTAAATTTTAATTTTGGCATTTTTATATTAATATTCATTACTATTTCCCCTTCCTTAAGTTCTGAATAAAACTACGATCTAAATCTTTATATAATTCTTCAATTTTGATTTCACCATTTTTCTTATGTAATAAACTAGCACATGCCAATCCAAATATTTCTGATGTTAATACGTCTACATTATATGGTTTTATTTCTCCAATATTTATGCCTTCTTCTACAATAGATTTTACTATTTCTAAATATTCATCTAAGTATTTTTTACATGTTTTACTTCTAGGACTATTACCCCAAAGTTCACTAAGCACTATTGTCATAAAGTTTTCATATTTTACAATTATCTTTATTTGTATTAATACAATAGCTCTTAATTTGTCTATATAATTACTTTGCTTGTCTATCTTTATTTTTATACTATTTTTTAATAAATTCATTCCTTCTTCTATTAAGAAGTTAAAAATTTCTTCCTTGCTTGAAAAGTGATAATATAATGTTCCTTTAGCAACTCCAACTTCTGCTGTAATCTCTTCTATGCTAGTAGCGTCATATCCTTTTTCAGCAAAAAGTTTCATAGATGTTTCAAATATTTTTCTTTTAGTTCTATTCATAAACAACCTACTTTCTTGATTTTGCATCTAACGCATCTAAATTATCTAATGCTTTTCCTGTACCAATTGCTACACAAGAAATTGCATCTTGAGCAATCATTACATTAATACCTGTTCTTTCTTGTAAAAGCTTATCTAATCCGTATAAAAGGCTTCCTCCTCCAGTCATATATATACCTCTATCACTTATGTCTGCTGTAAGTTCTGGTGGTGTTTTTTCTAATACACTTTTTACTGCTTCTACAATTTGAATAGCTGGTTCCATTAAAGCTTCCATTATTTCTGAAGAACGTAGTGTAATTGTTACAGGTAAACCTGTATCTAAGTTTCTTCCTCTTGCTTCCATTGTTATTTCTTCTTTTCTTGGATATACACATCCAATTTTCATCTTGATTTCCTCAGCAGTTCTTTCTCCAATTAGCACATTATATTTTTTCTTTATATATTTCACAATATTTTTATCAAATTTATCTCCAGCTATTTTCAAAGAATTACTTACAACAGATCCACCTATTGAAATAACAGCAATATCTGTAGTTCCTCCTCCTACATCAACAACTAAGTTACCACATGGTTTTGCAATATCTATTCCAGCACCAATAGCAGCTGCAACTGGTTCTTCTATAAGATATGCCTTTTTTGCTCCTGTTTGCATAGCAACATCTATAACAGCTCTTTTTTCTACTTCTGTAATTTGTGATGGTACACATATCATCATTCTAAAACCACCAAATGTATTTTTACTACATGCTTTATTTATAAAATATTTAAGCATTTTAGATGTAGCTGAAAAATCAGAAATAACACCATCTCTAAGTGGTCTTATTGCTATTATATTATTTGGCGTACGGCCTATCATCTTTCTTGCGTCTTTTCCTACTGCAAGTACTTCTTTTGTCTCTTTATTCATTGCTACAACTGAGGGTTCTCTTAATACGATTCCTTTTCCTTTAACGCATGCAACTACTGTTGCTGTTCCTAAATCAATACCTATATCTAGCCCTGAGCCTATCATCTTTCATCTTCCTTTCAGTATTTTAGCACATTCATTATAATTATATTACATTTATGCTAAAATAGCAAACAATTTTTAACAAAACCTATAAAAAAGTTTATTTTTTTACGGTTTTTTGTAAACCGAATACCTAGACGGTTTTTATATCTATATTTAAAAATATTACCTTATTATCTTAAAAATATTCTATATTTTAATAATTTAATAAAATTTAATTTTCTTTTTACAAAATATAAAAATAAAAGGTATAAGCATAAATTGCTTATACCTTTTTGCAATAAAATTTATATATTTTACTATATATATTTTTTATATTTTCATAGACTTTATTCTGTCCATTGCCTCAATAGTATTTTCTTTACTTCCAAATGCTGTTAGTCTAAAATATCCTTCTCCACTTGGTCCAAATCCTTCTCCAGGAGTTCCTACGACATTTGCTTCTAAAAGTAATTTGTCAAAGAAATCCCATGAACTTATATTGTTTGGAGTTTTTAGCCATACATAAGGTGAATTTATTCCTCCATATGCTACTATGTTTTTTTCTTTTAAACCTTTTAGTATTATTCTAGCATTATTCATATAGTAATTAATATTTTCTTTTATCTCATTTTTACCTTCTTTTGTATAAATTGCTTCTGCTCCTCTTTGCGTAATATAAGATACTCCATTGAATTTTGTACATTGTCTTCTATTCCATAATTTATTTAATTGTATTTTTTCTTTATTTTTATCCCATGCAAAAAGTGTTTTTGGTACAACAGTATATGCACATCTTATACCAGTAAAGCCTGCTGTTTTTGAATAGCTCTTAAATTCTATTGCAACTTCTTTAGCTCCCTCTATTTCATATATACTCTTTGGAATATCTTTTTGTGTAATAAATTCACAATATGCAGCATCAAACATAATAATGCTATTATTTTCTTTTGCATAATCTACCCAAAGTTTTAGCTGTTCTTTAGTAAGTACAGTTCCTGTTGGATTATTAGGAAAACAAAGATATATTATATCTGGAATTTCTTTCGACATATCTGGTATAAAGTTATTTTCTTCTGTTAATGGAATATATATAACTTTACTATATTTATTATTTATGTACTCTCCAGCTCTCCCTGCCATTACGTTTGTATCTAAATAAACTGGATATACAGGATCAGTTATTGCTATTTTGTTATCTTTATCAAATAAGTCTACTATATTTCCACAATCACATTTAGCACCATCAGATATAAAAATTTCATCAATATCAATACCTAGATTTTTATATTCATTATCTACAATTGCCTTTCTTAAAAATTCATATCCTTGCTCTGGCCCATACCCTCTAAAAGTCTTACTATTAGACATTTCATCAAGTGCTCTTTTCATTGCTTTTATACAAGAGTTCGGAATTGGTCTTGTAACGTCACCTATTCCTAACTTTATAACTTTTTTATTTGGATTTTTTTCTTGAAATTCACTTACTTTTTTTGCTACAGTAGAAAATAAATAGTTTTCTTTTAAGTCTTTGAAATTTTCATTTATTTTTACCATAATCTATTACCTCCTCATTTAGTTCTCCTTCAAATACAGTTTGGGCAGGTCCTGTCATATATACATGATTATCTTCTTTTTTCCAATATATATCTAAACTTCCACCTAATAAATCTACTCTAACTTTTCTATCTGTATACCCATTTAAATTACTAGCTACAACTGATGCACAAGCTCCAGTTCCACATGCAAGTGTTTCTCCTGCACCTCTTTCCCAAACTCTCATTTTTATATGATTTTTATCTTTAATTTCTATGAATTCTACATTCACTTTATTGGGAAAATGAATATCATTTTCTATTATCGGTCCTATTTTATTTATATCTACACTATTTATATCTTCTACAAATTCTATTCCATGTGGGTTCCCCATTGAAATACAAGTAAGCCCCTTTATATCTTTATCTACTTCTAAATTTACTTTGAAAAATTTTATTCCTTCGTTTCCTTTAAATTCTTTTGCATCTTTTACTGGAATTTTTTCTTCTTCTAATATAGGTTCTCCCATGTCTACTTCTACAGTCTTTACTTTTTCATTTTCTACATTCAACTTTAAAGTTTTTATACCAGCTAAAGTTTCTATTGTAAGTTCTCGCTTTTTGGTAAGTCCTTTATCGTAAACAAACTTCCCTACACATCTAATTCCATTTCCACACATCTCCGCTTCGCTTCCATTGCTGTTAAACATTTGCATTCTAAAATCTGCAATTTTGCTTTTCTTTATAAGTATTAAGCCATCTGAACCAATTCCCAAATGTCTATTACTTACAAATTTAGCTAGGTCATGCAAATTGTCTAATTCTTGATTAGTAGAATCAATATAGACATAATCATTACCTAGCCCTTCCATTTTAGTAAATTTTATCATATTTATCACCTCATAAGGTATTAATTATTTATAAAAATATAATTATATCTTTATAATTTCATTATGATTTTATATTTCTTTTGCTTATTTGTCAATTACTCTTTGATGTAAATTATTTTCTATAGCATCTATAGTAGTATATGTAGTATATATTTTATACATTTTAAAAATCTAATATGATAAAGAATGAAAAAAACTTTGTAAGCATTCCAAATATATTTTATAGCTTTTTTTATATATAAAATATTAAGACATTCAAAGTGACTATACTTACTTATATTGTTCTTTAGATGCTAAAAACAATAACATCTTAGGATATTTTAATATAAATACTTAAAACCTAGATTTTAATTTTGATATTCGGAGTTATACTAATGCACAAGACCTTATAACTCCTATAAAAATATATTTTGAAAATAATTGTGAAACTTATGATATAGGATAAGTAAAGAAGTAAAACCTTTTTAGAAATGATATCCTAAAAAAATATTAACAAAAAAGAAAACTTGAAATTATAAAATAGTTTCAAGTTTTCTACAAAATAATAATTTTAAATCTCAATCTCTGGTTTATATGTTTCAAGCCACATATTTACTTGGCAAAGATAAGCCATAAGCTGTGGTCCTGTCATAAGTTGACCAAACCATGGTCTTGTAAAAGACTTTCCATCTGTATTTAATATATCTATTATATCTTCTTTATTAAGTAAATCAGTAATAGGAGCATTTTCATCATCCATTATTTTTTCTAACATTCCCTTTACTTTATTTAAATACGTTGGATTCCATGTTTTAGGGTATGGACTCTTCTTTCTTTCTACAATTTCTTTTGGCAATTCATTTCTCATTATATATCTTAATAATCCTTTTTCTCTACCATTTAAAGATTTAGTCTCCCATGGAATATTCCATACATATTCAGCTAAACGATAATCACAAAATGGAACTCTTAACTCAAATCCATTATACATACCCATTCTATCTGTTCTTGTAAGTAATGTTTGCATAAACCAATACATTGTTAAATACGTAATCTTTCTTTTTTCTTTCGTTTCTTTTGTATCTGTATCTAAAAGTTCTACTTCATTTAATGTTTCATTATATCGATAATCTATATATTGTTTCAAATCAACTTTCTTTTCTATTTCAGGATTTAATAAATGTTGTCTACCAGTTATATTAATAGACCATGGAAAAGTTCCACTTGTAAGTGCATCTTCTCTAAAAAACCATGGATATCCCCCAAATATTTCATCTGCACATTCTCCCATAATTGCAACAGTAGCATTTTTCTTTACATTTTTACAAAATAATAAAAGTGAAGAATCTACATCTGCCATTCCTGGTAAATCTCTAGCAATCATAGCATCTTTTAAGCTATCTGCAAGTTCAGGTGTATCTAAGAATATAGTATGATGCTTTGTGCCTAATTTCTTTGTTATTAAATTTATATATTCACTATCTGAATTTGGTTGGAAGTCTGTTTTTTCAAAATTTTTATCATTATCTATATAATCTACTGAATAAGTATCTATCATTGGTAAATTATTTTTCTTGCAATAATTTGCAGTATATAATGTAATTATACTTGAATCTAATCCTCCAGATAAAAATGTACATAGTGGTACATCAGATACTAATTGTCTTTCTATTGAATCAGTAAGTAAATCTTTCACTTTTGTGCATGTTGTTTCATAGTCATCTGTATGAACTTTACTTTTTAATCTCCAATATTCTTGCACTTTCATACCATTTTTATTAAATACCATAAAATTAGCTGGTTTTAATTCTTCTATTCCTTTAAATACTCCTATTCCTGGGGTATGAGCAGGACCTATTCCAAATAGTTCTGATATTCCCGTTTTATCTATTTTTGGATATATGCTAGGATACTCAAATAAAGCTTTTATTTCAGATGCAAAAATTAACTCCTTATCTTTTATAGAGTAAAATAAAGGTTTTACTCCAAAATGATCTCTTGCTAAAAATAATTCTTTTTTACCTTCATTCCATATAGCAAATGCAAAAATCCCATTTAAATAATTTACTACATTATATCCATAATATATAAAAGCTTTTAATAATACCTCTGTATCACTATGTCCTTCAAATGCAAAACCATTTTCTTCTAAAGTTTTTCTTAATTCTTTTGCATTATATATTTGCCCATTATATGTAATAACATAAGTATTTCCTAAATATTTACACACCATTGGTTGTTTTCCACCGTCTGGATCTATAACAATTAATCTACTATGAGCTATACATATATCTTCTTTCATATATATACCATTTTCATCAGGGCCTCTTCTTCTTAAAGTATTATTCATATTTTCAAGAACTTTTCTAGCTTCTTCCTCTCTCATATTCAAATTATAATTTGTAAAACCTACAATTCCACACATAATAAATTCCTCCCATAAATTATATGCTAGATTGCTCAGTTTGATACATTTATGATAAATTAAAAGAAACGAACCATTTTTACTATATAAGGCCGTTTCTTTCTAATCTATATATAAAAATTTATTTTTGAATTCTTATAAAACCTAAACTTTGCAGATATTCTATAACATTTTGCTGAAAAGATAAAGCATTATTTGAAGATTCTTTTAAAGAGTCAATTTTTTCTATAGCATTATTCCATTTTTCATTTATTTCAGGAGTATCTTCATTCATAAACCACAATTGATTACTCCAATTTTCAAATTCAATATTTATTATATATTCTCTCATATATTATTCCTACTTTCTTACATCTAATGTTATATAATTATTATAATATATTACTGCTTTATTTTTCAAGAAAATCTATCTAAAAATTCATCTAGTTTTATCAAGGTTCAAATTACGAACTCTGGTATTATTATCATTTATTGGATTATGTACTGCTACCTTTTTTAATAAAGAGTCTTGTTCATCTAAGTTTTTACATTTATTTAATTTTTCTATAGTCTCTTGTAATAGTATCAATATATTTCCTTTAGGCTTTCTTTCTAAATGCTTAAAAATACTAGTAATCCTGCATCTTAAAGGATGAGCTTGTCTTTCATCAGATTTTTCTTGGATTTTTGCAAAGTATTCTCGTATCAAAGAGATTTCACTGGCTACTTTATTTTTGCTTATACCTTGTAATCTACCCATATAAAATCCTCCACCATTTTCTTTATATGGATTTTTTACATCAAACTGATGCTGTGCATAATTTTCGTTAAACAATTTAAATATATAAGTTCCTCTATTTAAAGAGCTAACAGTAGCAATAGCTTTAGATTCATCGTGTATATCTTCTACTAAAGATATTAAGATTTCATTATTTACTATAGCTACCCCTCCTTTAGTAGATTTATTAGAATAAGAAAAATATCCAGTATCGCATAATTTTCTTAATGCTTTTTTATCTTCAGTAAGTGATGATAACATTAATTTAATATCACTTTGTAACATACTTATATTTTACTCCCTTTTAAACCTTTTAAGCTGTATCCAGATAAGATATTGATGTCAAAAGAATATGTTATATTTTTTTCTTCTCTATTTCTCTTTAATCCCAAGTCAATTAACTTATTAAGTAGATCAGTATAATTTAAATTCGTAGCTTTCCATAAGTGGAATGATAAAGAACCTGGTATTGTATTTACCTCATTAACATAAATTTCATTTGTATCATTATCTATTATAAAGTCTATACGGATAACACCAGAGCATCCTAATACTTTAAATGTTTTTAAGCTAAACTCTTGAATAGTCTCTTTTACTTCTTTAGTAATATTTGCAGGTAAATTTAGCACTCCCGCATTCATTGATTTAGTTCCGCATTAGCTTTCCGCTTGCCTCTTTCCTACCAGATATATATTTATCATTAAAACTTAAGATTTCATCTGTTTTTATAGGTTCTTCACATTCAGATGCTTCTGCAGATTCATAATCTCCAACAACAGAACAATTGATTTCTCGTAAATTTTTAATAGCTCTTTCTACAAGTATCTTTTTCGAATATAAAAATGCATCTTCTATAGCATCTTTAAGTTCTTCTAAATTTTTTGCTATCTTTATTCCTACACTAGAGCCTAAATTAACAGGCTTAACAATTACAGGATATGAAAAATTTTCTTCTATTGTATTTATAACTTTTTCTAAATCTTCATTATAATCTTTTAAAGTAAAACACTTACAGTCTAATACAGGTATATCATTTTCTTTTAAAATACATTTGCATACATATTTATCCATTCCGCATGCAGAAGCCATTACATCACTTCCTACATAAGGAATATTAAAGATTTTTAGATAACCTTGTAAAGTACCATCTTCTACATTTGTACCATGAACAATAGGAAATGCAATATCAATATAATCATATATATTGTTTTTTAAGAATTTCTTGTTACATCTTAATAATGCAACTTTATTATTAATTTGTGCTAGAGTTACTTGATGACTTATTTTTATTAAATCATCAATGTTTTTATATCTAGTAATGTCTCCTATATATTCACCACAATACATTTTATTTTCCTTTGAAATATATATTGGAATAATATCATATTTATTTTTATCCATATTTTCAATAGCTTGAATAGCTGTAATTATAGAAACTTCATGTTCTACACTTTTTCCACCAAAAAATACACCAATTTTAATCTTCATAATCATCAATCCTTTTCTATATTATTATATTTATATATTATAATTATCTGGTAAATCATTTTCTAATAAGACCGTTATTTTTTTACCAGTATTTAGTCTTGAAATTTGTTGGATAGCTTCACATGGGATATTTACACTAAATACTTTATCTTTATTAAAATTTTTATCTATAATTCCATCTAATACAAATTTAGTAGACTTACTATTTACCAAAAATATATAATCACAATATTTAGTCATATATTGTCCTAATTCGAAATTATATTTTTCCTCATCTTCTCCTAATTCTATTAAACCTGGAGTAACAATTATTTTTGTTCCATCAAATTCAGCCAGTGTATCAATCGCAGATTTTGAACTAACTGGATTTGAGTTATATGAATCATCAATTATATTAAAATTATCTCTTGATATTAATTGTAATCTATGCCTAACACTTTCTATTTTTCTTATATGTGGTATTAAACTCTTAAGAGTAATTCCTAAATAGTTAGCTACAGCAATAGCTGCTGTAAGATTTATAATATTATGTTTTCCAATAAGCTTAGTTTTAAATTCTATTTCTTCGTTATTTTTTTTATCAAACATTGTAAAAGATAATCCTTGTGAAGATGATCTTAAATTATAGCTATTATAGTCTAAGTCTGGATTATTTACACCATATGTTATAATATTACCTTCTTTTTCCTTATTCATAATATATTCATTATTATAGTTTAGAAATGTTACTCCACCATTTTTTCTAACACTATCTGCCAATTCAAATTTAGTTTTTATAATGTTATCAATAGTTTTAAAACTTTGTAAATGTTGTGGACCTATTGCAGTTATAACTCCAAACTTCGGCTTTACGATATCACAAATTTCTTTTATATCTCCAACATTAGTAGCTCCCATCTCACATATAAATATTTGATGAATAGGTTTTAAATTTTCTCTTATTGTTTTTACAACTCCCATTGTTGTATTGTAATTTTTAGGTGTAGATAGTACTTCGTATTTACTAGATAAAGTTCTTTCCAAAAAGTTCTTTACACTTGTCTTTCCATAACTTCCTGTAACACCTATTACTATCAAATTAGGCATATCTGCTAATATTTTTTTAGCTTGATTAATATATTTATTTCTTATCAATTTCTCTATTGGGAAATTTATACAATTAGCTATAATTGCCATAATAGGAGCCAAAATATTCAATATGCTTAATTTTATTAAGATTATATCTTTATTAATCAACATTATAATTAAAATTAATATTGCTTCAGTTATGAACATTCTTATTACTCTAGAAGTAAGATTAAAAGCAATTTTTGCTTTTTTCTTAGGAAGATTATATAAAATCAAAAAAGCTAAGAGTAGTATAGAAATTATATTAGTTATAATATTATTAATCATCAATAATATTATTGGAATTACAATTATTGGTAACTGTATTACTATTTTTGAAATGTTTGATTTCATCCAATTTAAATGTTTTTTTAAAAAATATGAATTTAATTGAAACATATGCATATGAAAAATAAGTAAAATTATTAAGTTAATTACATATTCTATTATTATAATTGCTTTCATTATTTCCCTCCACTTAAGAATGTATTAATAATTATATTTACATATTGGGGTTTTTCTAAAAAAACATAATGTGAAGAGTTTTCTACCTTTATTAACCCCGCATCTGGTATCATTTTTTCCATAATTTCACCATCAGATATTGGAGTTGCAGTATCATTTTCTCCCCAAATTAATAATGTTGGAACATTTATATTTGGTAAATATTCTCTTAAATCCGTATTTACAAGATTAACTAAAGTTTGTCTCATTATTGGAGTAGCATTTTTATAATCCTCTGATCCAAAATGATTTTTTAATTTTGTAAGTAGATTAGGAAATATCAATTTAATAGGTTTAAATTCTACAGTCTTTTTTAAGAATTTATATGTTTTTATTTTGAATACTTGTGATAAAGTTTTTTTATGTACTATTCCAGCACTTCCAATTAATATTATCTTATCAACTTCAAAATCCAAGTTTTTTTCATTCATTAATTTTATAATAATTCTGCCACCATTTGAGTGTCCAATTAAATCAAGTTTTTTTATTTCTTGCTTTTTAATAAACTCAATAATAAATTCCACATAATCATCTATATTCCAATATGTAGAGGGCTCTTGTGATTCACCAAAGCCTGGCATGTCTAAACAGTAAACAGTCGCATAATTAGATATAGAATTAATAAGTGTCATATATGTATTAATTGTAGTTCCCCAACCAGGAAGAATTAAAACTGTTTTTCCAGATCCTTTTTTTATATAATTTATACTTAAGTTTTTAATAATAGTTTTTATTAGAATCACATCCTTAAAAATATATTGCTTTTATTTAAAAATTTATAAATTATTTAGTAATTATCAATATCATTAAAATACCAATATTTATAAAATTTCTTAAGTTTAATTTTAAATCCATTTTGTTCATATATAATTTATAATTACCTTAAATAATTTTTATACATTTTACAAGAAAAAGAAATACATATCAACCCATTCATATTCACGCTACAAAATATATTTCACGAATAATTCACAAAAATATTTGACTGTATTTATATTTAGTAGTATAATTACCCATGGAGGATTATGTAAATGTCAAGCAAAAAATTTATAAGATTAAATATAAATGATAATTATCTTTCACTAGGAAATTTATTTAGAATACTAAAAGAAGAATCAAATACTACACATATGTTTTTACAAGCAGATTTATTTTCAATAATTTTTAATACTTATAATATTGCAGATAGTACTGTAAATAATTACTGTACTGGGTTAAGAGCTATAAACCCAAAATATAAAGACTACTTTAAGTCTATTAAAAATAGTTTTGAAAAAGATAGTAATATATTAGTAACAACTATTGGTAAAATATTAGAACTTATTGAAGATAAAAATAGCAGTAATATGGATAATATTACTATAGAGGACATCAATAATAATTTAAGGTTAAAGCATATATGTAACAGATTATATACAATAAGTAAAAATGATTCAGATGTAAGTATTCAACTATCAAATGAATTATATAAAGATCTAGAAGAAAACAAATTATATGATTTTTTTGTGCAAGTATTATTTTATGTTATATTAGAAAAAAAGCAACCAATATTTATTAATGAACAATTAAATGATATTATAGAAAAAAATATTTATAATACAAATATTTCCGTAAATGATATTCAAGAGTTTATAAAAATACAATTAAATTCTGGAATTTGGTCTATAAGAGGAATTAAAGAATTAGCAAATAAAAATAATCCTTTTGCTTGCTTTGAAATTGCTTCTATGGAATTTTATGGAATAGTTTCAGGCAAAGCTAGGTATGAAGAAGCTTATCAGTATTATAAAATTGCTGCTGAGCATAATCATCCAGTTGCTAATTGGGCAATTGGTTATCTATATTATAAAGGATACATTGGAAACAAATCAAAAAAAGATCAATATCTGGCCTTTAAATACTTTAATAAAGCAAGAAAGCTAAAATGTTCTAACGCATTTAATAGTTTAGGATTAATTATATTAAATGGTAATATTCCTCATATAAATAAAAATAAGACAAAAGCAATAGAAATGTTTAATAAATCTATATCATTGGGAAATATATATGCCTATAACAATCTTGGAAAAATATATGAAGATGATAAGAATTTTTCAAAAGCCTATGATTATTATATTATTTCTGCTAAATCCGGTGAAAGTTGGGCTGCTAACAAAATTGGAGAGTTTTTCAGGTTAGGAATTGTAAAAGAAAAAAATCTAACAAAAGCTTTTGAATTTTATACAATTTCATCCCAAAGTCCTAAAATGAACCTATGTCCATGGTCTAAATATAATCTTGCAAAATATTTTTATACAAATGGAAATTTAGAAATTGGAATAAAAAAAGATATATCAAAGGCAATTCAATTACTAAATGATGTATCTGATGAGTTAATAGAAGCTTCAAGAGAACTGATTTATATTTATTATAAATTATATTTAGAAAGCAATAAGTCAGAGCAATATTATTTAAATAAACTAAGTTTTTATAAAGAAAAATGTGAGCAAAATAGCAATTATACTCTTAAGATAAAAAAAGAAATAGAAGATAATTTAAGTCAAATAAATAATACTATAAAGCCCATAGAAATACCATAAAATAAATAAAAATA
Source organism: uncultured Clostridia bacterium (assembly GCA_944390305.1). Lineage (GTDB taxonomy): Bacteria > Bacillota > Clostridia > TANB77 > CAG-508 > CAG-793. The sequence goes on along the minus strand of CALXPX010000016.1, from coordinate 482 downwards.
GAGCTTAGGGAAAAATCTTAAGCTCTATTTTTTTGTAATAATTTTTACTTATTTTACTTATTAATCTTTTTATGTTTATTATACAGTATATGAAGATGATGGTGTAGAAGCTCCTGCCATTATGCCAATTTTGTCATATTTTTCTAATAATTCTAAATTTATTTCAGATATTCTTTCTACTAATATAGTATTTTTACAATTATTTTTTGCAATATCATAAAGTTTTTTTGTATTAGAACTATTTTTTCCTCCTACTATAATCATATAATCTACTCTTTTAGATAAATCCTCAGTCTCTTTTTGTCTAATTTCTGTTGCATTACATATTGTGTTTTTAATTTCTATTTCTTTATTTAAAAGTTTTTCTTTGATTTTTTTTGTGCATTCTTCAAACTTTTTTATACTGTATGTAGTTTGTGCTAAAACAAATATCTTTTCAATTTCTTTTTGTATTATTTCTTCTAGAACATTTTCTAATTCTT
>CALXPX010000015.1 GCA_944390305.1 uncultured Clostridia bacterium | reverse complement strand
ATAAAATAATAGAAGAAAGAAAACTATTGACAATTAATAAAAAAAAGAATATAATTGAAAAGTATATGAATATAGGCACCTCTAGCTCAGTTGGTAGAGCAGCTGACTCTTAATCAGAAGGTCCGGAGTTCGACCCTCCGGAGGTGCACCAAATAAAACAAGCACTTATGCAAAGTGCTTGTTTCTTTTTAGCTTTATTTTATAATAAATTTTTTAATAATTCTTCATTATTTTTTGGTGAAAGAAGAGCAATAGGAACATCCAAAACAGTAATAGCTCCAACTTTCCCTTGCTTTCTCATTTTATATATAGCTCTTGCATAAGACACTAATACACTTGCTGTAAATTCTGGATTAGAATCTAATTTTAAAGAAAATTCCGCAATTTGATTTGTGTTTGGAGAAGTCTTTCCACTTCTTAATACAAAGCCACCATGAGGCATTGAGTTATGTTTTTCTTTTAATTCTTCTTCAGATATAAAATGTACTACAGTATTATATGGTTTAAAATAATTAGGCATTTCTTTTATTTCTTTCTCTATTTCTACTTGATCTGCACCATCTTCTAATACTACAAAACATTCTCTCCACATCGTTTTACGAACAGAATCAAAAATTGGATTTTCACCATTTCTTACACTTTCTACAGCATCATCATATGGAACAGTATATTGAACAGCATTTTTAACTCCTTTAATTCTTCTTATAGCATCAGAATGCCCCTGACTTAATCCACTTCCATAAAATACATAATTATTTCCATCAGGTAAGACAGATTCTAATAAACATCGATTTAGTGAAAATAATCCGGGATCCCATCCACAAGAAATTAAAGATAAGTTATTATTCTTTAGAGCCACTTCATTCATTTTAGAAAAATATTCTGGTATTTTAGCATGAGTATCAAAACTATCTATAGTATTAAAAAATTTACAAACATTAGGTCCTTGCTCAGGCAAATCTGTTGCAGATCCACTGCAAAGAATCATAACGTCAATTTTTCCTTTCATATTTTCTGCTGCACTTGTAGAAAAAATTTTAGAATCTGAAAAAATAGGTTTAATATCTAAAGGATTACGTCTTGTAAAAATACCAATAAGTTCCATATCATCATTATTATGAATAGCGATTTCTACTCCTTTACCTAAATTTCCATATCCATAAATTCCAATTTTAATTTTTCCCATATTATTTCTCCTTTAATATGTAATTAATAATATAAAAAACATTTTAATTAAAACATTTTTTATTATTATATTATAAAAAATAAATAAAATAAATATAAATAATGAAAACAAAAAAACTTTGTGATAAAATAAATACAAAAAGGGGATAGCAAATGAAAAGAAAATTATTATCAATTATTTTTATATTATTAATAGCCAGTATTTATATAAGTATTTTTCCAACTAAAGTAAAAGCTGATGGATATAGTATAGAAAATATGGACATACAAGCAACTATAAACAAAGATGGATCAGTAAGTATAGTACAAACATTAAAATATAATTTTAATGGAAGATATAATGGAATTTATATAAGCATTCCACTTTCACAAGAAGATGATACAAGTAACAAAGTTATAAAAGGTAGTAAAATAAATGATGCACTTTATGAAGGAAATAACGTTGAAATAGAAAGTATAAAAGTTTTAAAAGATAATGGAAACATAACTTTTACTACTAGAACTACGGCAATAAATGGAGATAGTGGAGTATATACTAAAACAAAAAACAAAGACAAAATAACCATAAAAGCATATTATCCAGTATCAAATACAAAAGAAACATTTGAACTTAAATATACAATAAAAAATATATGTGTAAAACATAATGATATAGGAGAATTTTATTATAATTTTATTGGTGGTGAATGGGAAACAACCATAGATAATTTAAATATCGATATATATTTACCAAATAATCAAAGTGAAATTAATATTTGGGGGCATGGACCGAGTAATGGAAAATCCCAAATTGTATCTAATAATCACGCTTCATTTCAAGTATCAAATGTAAAGCCAGGGAAATATGTAGCTGCTAGATTAATATTTGATTTATCAAACATACAAGACTCAGTAAAATATTCAGGAATAAACGCTAAAAATATAATTTTTCAAAATGAAAAAGATATCTATGACAATGTTGAATTTAAAAATAGAATAACAAGAACAATATTATTAATAGGAATAATGTTAGCCATATACTGGATAATATTACTACTAATATATGAAAAAGACAAGAAATACAAAGTTAGTAATATAAATGAAGAAGAATTATTTAAAAAATATAATCCACTAATTGCAGGATGTATAGAAGGAAATAGAGATATTTTATCAAGAGATATAATTGCAGTAATACTAAACCTCATAAATAAAGGAAATATAAAATTAACACTAAAAGGAGAAATTAAAGAAAAATCATTTTATAAATATATAATAGAAAAAGTTCCAGAAAAAGAAAATGAAATGGATAAAATAGAATCATATATATATAATTGGGTATTTACAAAAGATGAAGAAATATTAGAAAATAGGCTAAAAGAGATGCCTAAAGACAAAAATGCAAATAATAAATTTAAAACATTAGATAAGTTAGCTAAAAGAGAATTAAATGAATTAGGAGCTAATAATGTAAGTGTTCCTAAAATAATAAGAATTATAAATGTGATTCTACTAATTGGGGCAATAATATTAGTAATTTATCATATTACAAAGCTAGAATTGAATGAAACTTTTGCTCTGGTGGGAATATTTATACCAATACTTATAATTCTTGCACCTATAGTTATTACACTAATAATAAATATTGTAATAAGATTAAGGCATTTAATAACAAATAATATTCAAAAAATAAATGGTCAAAAAATAGTAACAACATCAGTAAGTATTATTGTTTTTACATTAATAATAATGGCTATAACATATTGGATTTTTAAAGAACCTAAATTAATTGCAGATGAATTGTTAATAAGCATAGCAGCACTAATTGTAATTACTGATAATTTAATGTTAAAAAACAATGTAAAAATGATTGAAGATTATAGTAGACTTAATAGTTTAAAAGAAAAATTAGAAAATTCATTATTAAACGAAAAAGACATTGAACATATAAAAATTTGGGATGAATACTTAGCATATTCAGTTAGCTTTGGAATAGGTGAAAAAATAATAAATAAAATAAAAGGTATTTATTTAGATGATGATTTATTAAATTATATAGTTAAAAATAACGAGATATTAAAATTTATTGCAAATGATTACTATATATTTTACACATATGCAAGCTTAGATAGAATTTTCTTAAGAAGATATAATAGATTTATGAGCGATTCAGCCAGAAAAATAGCTAGTTCAACAGGAAAAGGATTTTCTCGGAGGAGGAAGCTTTTCTGGAAGCGGAGGAGGATTTTCTGGAGGGGGAGGATTCTCTGGAGGCGGAGGCCGCGGAGGTGGCGGAGGAGCCTTTTAAAACTAATTTTTATAATAAAAAGCTATATATTATGTTGATATATGGCTTTTTATTTGATATAATTAATACTATGGAAATAATATAGGAGGTTAATATGCCTAATGTATTTGATTATATTTCTTGGAGAGGAGACTTAAGCTTTAAACAATCCAACTTTAATGAAATAGATAATATGATAATGTCAAGACTCTCATATTTACCTTTTGAAAAAATAAAACTTCAAGAAAAAGAAACAATAAAAACAATTGCAAAAAAATTAAAAGACGTAAAAGAAGAATATTTTAATATGCCAAATGATAAAAATCTTATTAAAGAAATAGAGAAAAGTATAAGATTTAAAGATCTAGAAATTACAGATTATTGTGCTATAAGAGATTTTAATGAGCAAAAACAATTTGTAGCTATAACTATTCATTTAAACGATGAGGAAATTTATTTATCATATGGTGGTACAGATAATACATTAGTTGGTTGGAAAGAAGACTTTAATTTGAGTTTTATGACTCATATTCCATCTCAAATAGAAGGGCTTAAATACATAAAGAAGATTTCTAAAGAATATACACAAAAAATGCATTTAGGAGGACATTCAAAAGGAGGAAATATAGCGGTATATTCAGCAGTATTTTGCCCTAAAAAAATACAAAGTAGAATAATAGACATAACAAATCATGATGGTCCAGGATTTGATAAAACAATAATAGAGACAGAAGGATATAAAAGGATATTAAATAAAATATACACATATATTCCACAGTCATCTGTAATAGGAAGACTATTAGAACATGAGGAAAAATATAAAATTGTAAAAAGTGTGCAAAAGGGTATAATGCAGCATGATATATATTCTTGGCAACTGTTAGGAACAAAATTTATCAAGTCAAACGAAATTACTAATGGAAGTAATATGATAAATGAAACTGTAAGAAATTGGCTAAAGAGTACTACACCTGAACAAAGAAAAAACTTTATTAATGTAATGTATGAAGTAGTAACTACAACTAAAGCAAAAACTTTTAAAGACTTTACAGCTTCATTCGCAAAAAATATAGGAATTATATTAAAAACATATAAAAATATAGATGAAAAAGATAAAAAAATGATAGGACAAATGATATTTACTTTTATAGGAGCGGCAAAAGATAGTATAAAAGAAAAAATTATATAGAAATTAAGAAAAAAGGGGGTCATATTATGATAAACATTTATCAAACAGATATAGAAACAAATATAATGCAAAAAATAACTGAAATAAAAAAAGGAAGTTGGATTAATATGACCAATCCGACAGAAGAAGAAATAAGTAATATATGTAAAACTTTAATGATACAAGAAGACTTTATAAGATATTCATTAGACTATGAAGAAAAAGCCAGAATTGATTATGAAGAAGATGATGATACAGTACTTTTTATATTAGATGTTCCAATAAAAGAAAAAGAACAAGAAAGAGAAATCTATACAACAATGCCAATAGGAATAATTATAGTTAGAGATGATTTTATTATCACTGTATCATTAAGAAGTTTAGAATTAATAGAAGATTTTGAATTAGGTAAGGTTAAGGGATTTGCTACTTATAAAAAAAGTAGATTCATTTTGCAATTAATGTACAAAATATCATCAAATTATTTAAATTCATTGCAACTTATCAATAAAGAAACAGAAATAGCAGAATCTTCTTTAAAAAAGTCAATGCATAATGAAGAATTATTAAAACTTTTAGATCTAGAAAAATCTCTTGTATATATTACTACATCATTAAGAGCTAATGAAGCCGTAATGGAAAGAACAGTAAAAATAAAAAATATTAAATTATATGAAGATGATGAAGATATTCTAGAAGATGCTATAATAGAAAATAAACAAGCAATAGAAATGAGTAAAATATATACTGATGTCTTAAATAGTTCAATGGATGCATACTCATCAGTTATATCAAATAACTTAAATGAAACAATGAAATTATTGACTTCTATTACAATAATAATATCTATACCTACACTTATTGCATCATTATGGGGAATGAATGTAGATGTACCTTTTGAAATTACTAAGTATGGTTTTTGGATATTATGTGCAATAGCAATTGGAGTTACTGCTTTAGCAATTATATTATTAAATAAAAAAGGTTTATTAGGAGGTAAAAATGTTAATAGCAAATAACATAACTGTAAGATTCGGGAAAAGAGCATTATATGAAGATGTTAATATAAAATTTAATAAAAGTTGTTGTTATGGAATTATTGGAGCAAATGGGACAGGAAAATCTACTTTTTTAAAAGTACTTTCAGGAGAATTAGAACCTAGTAAAGGAGAAGTTTCAAAAGACAAATTAGAAAGAATATCTGTTCTTAATCAGAACCATTTCGCCTTTGAAGATTATTCAGTAATAGATACAGTAATTATGGGAAATAAAGAACTATATCAAATAAAAACAGAAAAAGATGAAATATATGCAAAACCAGATTTTTCAGAAGAAGATGGAATGAAAGCAGCAAAATTAGAAGAAAGATTTGCAGAATTAGATGGATGGAATGCAGAATCAGATGCAGAGCAATTATTAAATGATTTAGGCATATCACCTGATAAACATTATAAAATGATGAACGAAATAGAAGCAAAAGAAAAAGTAAAAGTGCTTCTTGCTCAAGCACTTTTTGGAAATCCAGACATTTTGTTATTAGATGAACCAACAAATGATTTGGATTTAAAAACAATTTCTTGGCTTGAAGAATTTCTAATTAATTTTGAAAATACAGTAATAGTTGTATCACATGATAGATATTTTTTAAATAAAGTATGTACACACATTTGTGATGTGGATTATGGGGAAATAAAAGTTTATCCTGGAAACTATGATTTCTGGTATGAATCTAGTCAATTAATTCAAAAACAAATGAGAGAGCAAAACAAAAAGAAAGAAGAGAAAATTAAAGAATTACAAGAATTCATTGCAAGATTTAGTGCAAATGCTTCAAAATCAAAACAAGCTACTTCAAGAAAAAAGTCATTAGAAAAAATTCAATTAGATGAAATAAAACCATCTAATAGAAAATATCCATATGTAGATTTTAAACCAGATAGAGAACCAGGAAATGAAATTTTAGAAGTAAAAAATCTTTCTAAAACAATAAATGGAGAAAAAATATTAGATAATATATCTTTCAAAGTAAAAGATAAAGATAAAATAGCTGTATTAGCTGAAAATGAAAATGCGATAACTGTTTTATTTCAAATTTTAGCAGGAGAATTAAAACCAGATTCAGGAGAGATAAAATGGGGAACGACAATTACAAATAGCTATTTCCCAAAAGATAATAATTACCTGTTTAATTCGTCTGAAAGTATTACTGACTGGCTTAGAAGATATTCTAAAGATCCAGACGAGACATATGTAAGAAGCTTTTTAGGAAGAATGCTTTTTTCAGGAGAAGAAGCTTTAAAATCAGTAAATGTATTATCTGGAGGAGAAAAAGTTAGATGTGTTCTTTCAAAGGTAATGTTATCTGGTGCAAATTTCTTAATATTTGATGAACCAACTAACCACCTAGATATGGAAGCAATTACATCATTAAATGAAGGAATGAAAAGATTTAAAGGAAATATAATATTTACATCTCATGATCATCAATTAATGCAAACAGTAGCTAATAGAATATTAGATATTAAAAAAGATAAATTAATAGATAAAGAACAAACATATAATGAATATTTAGGAATTGAATAAAAAAATGAAAGCACCCCCGGAACACCGGGGGTGCAGAAGGTTAATAGTAGAAATCCTGATTGTTCTCTACCTTAGGGTGAGAAAACCACGTAGCTGGAACCCAGCCGGCTGCACGGATAAACCAAAAAAGTAATCCACATTCTTCTTTACGGTCCTCGACCATATAAGAATGCCCTACATGGAGTTTTTCCATGTTAGGAGAGCAGAATAAGCAAGGACAAGCTCCAGGACCTATGAATTCTACAGTTATTTTGCGTCCCATTGGACACACCTCCTAAAAAATATTTGTACTATTCATTATATCACAAAATTAAAAGAAAATCAAATGATGTGAAATAATAGGAAAAAAGAAGAAAAAATTGAAAAGAAAAAATTAATAAAAAAGTTTATATAGTTACTTAATGTAATAAAGATAATAAAAAATAGAAGCTTTATATATAGCTTCTATTTATATTTATCTTTTATTTTTTGAATTTCATCATAATGATTATCTATAATATCTAAGAATACTGAACCAATTTCAGGATCAAATTGTGAACCTAAGTTCTTTAATATTTCTTCTCTAACTACTTCTTTAGGAAGACTATCTCTATAAACTCTTCTTGAAGACATTGCATCAAAAGAATCAGCAACAGCAGCTATTCTTGCAATATATGGTATATTTTCTCCAGATAATCCTTCTGGATAACCTCTTCCATCATATCTTTCATGGTGATATTTTACAAAAGGTATAATATCTTTAAACATATCTGAATCACCTAAAATATCTACCCCTATTTGTGGATGTTTTTTTATTTCAGCATATTCTTCATCAGTCAACTTACCATTTTTTAAAAGTATAGTATCAGGAATTCCAATTTTACCTACATCATGGAAAAGTCCACCAATTTTTAATATATCAAGGTCAGAATCGCTTACATTTAAATATTTTCCAAGTAATATAGAATAAGCTGACACTCTATCTGAATGACCTCTTGTATATGAATCTTTCGCTTCTACTGTAGCTCTTATAGTTTGAATAATGTCTAAATAAGCTTTTTGTAATTTCTCATTAGCATCTTCTAGTTTAAAATTCATATCACTTATGGTTTTTCTTTGCTCTATGGCTTTTAGACCAGATTCTATTAATAATAATAATTGATCGAAATTATCACTTTTTTCACAATATCCTTGAATATCTAATTGTTTAATTGTATCTAGTGGTGGAGCTAAGTCTTTATGACCAGTAAGTAATAATATATATAAATCTTTATCAAATTTTCTTATTTCTGCAACCACTTGATCTCCGTGAAGGGGCGACATTATAAAGTCAAGTAATAATAAATCATAATGATTATTTTTTAGTTCTTTAATAGCATCTAAAGGATTTTCAAAAGTAATTAAAGAATAACCATTTCTTTTTAATACAACAGATAATGAATCTAATATTCCTGGATCATCATCTACTGCCATAATTTTATAAGGAGAGGAAACTACCTCTTGTGCATACTTTCTCATAAAAACCTCCTTTATATAATTGTATTAATTTTGTGGTAATATAATGTTAAAAGTTGTTCCCTTACCAACTTCTGATTTGAAGGTCATATCACCTTTAAAATGACCTTTTATTGTAGAATATGACATAAATAAACCTAAACCTGTTCCGTTTTTTCCTTTTGTTGTAATCATTTGGTTAAATAATTTTTCTTGTACTTCTTTTGGTATGCCCATTCCATAATCAGTTATAGAAATTATTATATTATTATTTTCCTTATGTACAACTAAATCAATATTTTGATTTTCTTTACCATTATAAGCTTGAATAGCATTAGAAATCAAGTTATTAATTACCTGTACTAAACTATTTATATTGCCTAAAAGAGTAATAGATGAATCTATTTCATATTTTATATTTAAATTAACTAAAGAATTTTTTAATTCATGTTTCATTAATATAGAAACTCTATTTAATAATTCTTTTATTGTAAATAATATAGGCTTATCATCATTCATATTTACTGCCTGACCTTTTACTGCAGTTATAACATCTGACATATATGAATCATATGTTCTAATTTTAGATATCCAAGTATTCATGTCTTTAGCAATAGCATGATGGTCATCTTTTGTAACTTCTGGATCATCAATAGATTTGTCATATTCATTTATTAAGTCTTCCAATCCATCAGCTGCACCAGAAATAGACATAATAGGTGTTTTTAAGTTATGAGCAATACCACCAACCATTTGACCAAGAGAAGCCAAACGTTCTCTTTCTAATAGCGTATTTTGATTCTTCTCTAATGTTTGCATATCTAAAATGTGCTGAGTAACATCTTTAAATAAAATTAATATACCAATGCACTGTCCATCTTCATAAATTCCACTAATCTCTATATTAAAATACTTATTAACATTAGTAAGAGAAGCTTCTAATTTATATATTTTTTCAGAACTCTGAGCTTCTAGCATATAATTTTTGAACTTTCCGTTATCTGATAAAATTTTAGAAGAAGGATCTAATTCAAAAATACTTTTTCCAATTAATAAATTTTTGTGAACTCCAAAAATAGTTTCAAAAGGTTTATTACAATCTGAAATCACATAATCCTTATTTAATACTAAATATGAATCAGACATTTGATCAACAACTTTTTTCAAAGCAATTGGAGCAATATTTAAAAAATTATATCTAAGTATAGCAACACCAAATAATAATATTGTAACTATAAAAGAAATAGGTGTTGTATATATATTACCATTAAGAATAGTCATACCAACAACATTAACAACTATAGGTACTAATGTACCTATAACTATTAATATTGATTGCTTCGAAAGGAATGAAGAATTTTTAATGGATGTTATTAATAACATTAATATATCAATTGCAAATAATCCATAAGTATAAGCGGAATGAACAAAGAAATATGGTCCGAAAATGGTTTCGGATGTATTTACTGAATATTCTTCATAAAATAAATGATGGAAATCATTTGTCCATAATATAATCATAGTTATAGCTGGAATTATAAATAAAAGTAAATACCATTTCTTAAATTCTATGTGTTTTTTTATAAATATATAAGCTATAAAAAACAATGCAACAGGAGTAAGAACTACTGGTAAATATATAAAATAATCTATATAAATAGCTACTTTTATAGAAATAAAGTTAATAGCTAAAATTTGAACCATTAAACCTATGCACCAAAGCATCATACATGTCATAGTAAGTTTAAACGCTGTAACTAATTGATTCTTTTTACTACTACGTTTTTTTATATAGTGAAAAATTATTATTTCTGCTAAAACTGTTATTCCTAAAGCAATAAAATACTCTAAATGTTGCATAATTACCTCCTCATAAGTTCTTTAAAATTTTGGCTATATATTCTTTTGTAATTTCAGGCCAATAAAAATCAGTCTTGTCTAAAAATTTTAATGTAAATTTATTAGTTATCTTTAAATTAGTTTTATATACTAAATTTTTATTTTTATCTAAATCATTTAATAGTACACTAACCTTATCTGAATCATTACTATTAAATAACAAATTATTTAAATCCTTTTTGAAAATATTATCATCTACTATATTCATACTAAAACCTAATCCATTTAATATTTGAATAAATTTGTCAATATATAAATGATTAGAATTATATAAATGCAAAACAGACATAGGATATGTATAATATTTCATACATACTACAATTGATTCAGCTATTTTATCTACAGGGCTAAATTCAATGTAATCATTCATAATAGATTTAGGAAGTTCTTTTAAGAACATAAAAGCTTTTAACCTATTTAAAAATGCATTATCAGCACTATTGTCTTGAAATTTACCATCTGAATATCTATTAGTAATATTTCCAATTCTTAAAATAAGTCCTTTTAATCTATTTTTTGATAATTCTTCTAATATAAATTTTTCTGCTTCAAATTTACTTCTTACATATACATTATTAAGTGGTTGATTAATAAATAAATTATTTTCACCAAAATAAACCTTTTTATTTGGATTAAAACTACTTGGAAGTGATGTCATAGTATTACCAGAAACACTTATTGTAGATGTCTGGTAAAAGTCTATATGATAATTTTCGCAGAATTTTACTAAATTTTTTACTCCGGTAACATTAATTTTTTCAAATTCTTGATAATTACCATAATGTTTAACAGAAGCAGCGCAGTTTACTACTGAAGAAACTTCTTTACCTAAAAATTTGTAGACTTCTTGTGATGTATTAAAATTATCTAAAGTAATATCACCAGATATTACAAAAAGTCTTGTTCCAAATAAATTACTTAAATCACTACCAAAATAATATTGGAATTTACGTTTTAATTTATTTTCAGGAGATGTACTTGGATCTTTTCTAATTAGACAATATATTTTTATATCATCAATTTTTAATAATTCAGCTAATACATGAATTCCTAAAAATCCAGTAGCACCAACTAATAAAACATTTTTTAAAGTCTTTTGCTTTAACTTTAAGGCTCTAAAAGTAGTATTTTTCTTTAATAATTTATTTATATCTTTAAAATCTTGCTTTGTATAAACTGGTAAAGAAAGATCTTTTTGTTGATTTTGTATAAAATTAGCAAGATCACGAATTGTATTATTTTTAAAAATATCACCATAATTTACAGTATAATTATGTTTCATTAGTTCTATTTGCATTTTTAATGCAAATAGAGAATCTCCACCAATATCAAAGAAATTATCATCAATACTAATTTCTTCAATAGATAAAATAGATTTCCAAATTGTAAGAAGCTCTTTTTCCAATTTAGTTTTTGGAGGTATTATTTCTTTAGCTTTAAATATAGGGTCTGGTAAGACTTTCCTATCTATTTTACCATTAGGAGTATAGGCAAAACTTTCAATTTGTAATAAATATGAAGGAATCATATAATTAGGTAATTTTTTAGATAAAGACTTTTTTAAATGAGAGTAAGAAACTCTACCATCTGCTACAAAATATCCACAAAGTATATCTCTATTATTAACGTTTTTTACTGTAACAATAGCATCTTTAACACCACTATATGCACAAATTGCACTTTCTATTTCACCTAATTCAATTCTAAGTCCACGTACTTTAACTTGAAAATCTGATCTTCCTAAACATTCTAATTCTCCATTTGGAAGTAATTTAACTAAATCACCAGAATTATATATTTTCTCTCCATTGTAAGTCAAGTATCTTTGAGAGGTAAATTCTGGTTTATTCATGTAACCTAAAGATACGCCATCTCCTCCTATATAAAGCATTCCTGGAACATAATATGGTACAAAATTCATATCATTATCAAGTACTAAAATATGTGTGTTAGCAAGAGGAGTACCAATTGTAACTTTATTAGAATTAGTTAATTCTTTTAATGTAGAACCAACAGTTGTTTCAGTAGGACCATACATATTAAATACCCTTGCATTTGAAATTTTTCTAATATTATTTAACAAATCTAAAGGGAAAGGTTCTCCTGCTAAAGATATTACTTCTAAGTGTTTTAAGTATTCTAAGTTATCAGTCATAAGAAGTTTAAATTTTGATGGTGTTGTTTGAATAACTTGAACATTATTTTTTAAACACAAATTATTTAAAAGAATAGGATTGTTTTGCTCTTCATTATTTGTCATTACTACTTTCATTCCTGTACATAATGGTAGTAAACTTTCAAAAACAAAAATGTCAAAACACATAGTAGTAATAGAAACTACTGTTTTATCATGAAGAGGCATTCTATCACACATAGCATATATAAAATTAACAACACTAGACTGTTTTAGCATTACACCTTTTGGCTTTCCAGTAGAACCAGAAGTATATATCATATAAGAAATATCGTTAGGAGTCTGATCTGTATCAAACTCTTCATATTTGGCATAAGAAGATTCTTTATCAACCAAAATGCATTTTAAAGGAACAGAGTCTTTGTAACATTCTTCTGTAAGAATAAGTTCAATTCTACTATCATCAATAATATATCGAATCCTATCTTCTGGGTAAGTAGGATCAATAGGCAAATATCCAGCACCAGATTTTAATATTGCCAAAATAGATATTATAAGTTCAGAAGAACGATTAAGCATTACTCCTATTACTTTATGTTTTCCAAAAGTTCTTAAATAATTTGCAAGTTTATTTACTTTTACCTCTAACTCTTTGTAGGTATAACTTTCATTGCCAAATACTAAAGCTATTTTATTAGGAGTAAGAGATACTTGATTTTCAAATAAATCAATAATTCTTAAATCTTTTGGATAATCCAACTGAGGATATATGTAAGGTATCTCAGAAAGTATATTGATTTTAGAAATCTGTATATCAATATTTTCAGCTACTTTATTAATAATATTAATATAACAATTTAATAAATTTTCCATAAAAGACTTGCTATATAACCCAGTAGAATATTCTACTCTAAAATTGAAACTGTCTTTAGTAGGTGTTACTTCTAATGAAAAATCAAATTTAGAAGTTTTATTTTCAGGAACTATAGTATATGTATCTATATCATTAAGCTTAAAGTCCGGAATACCACCACTTTCATAAGTAAACATTACATCAAACATTGCATTTCTACTTGGATCTCTTACAACATTTAAATCTTTTACCAATTCATCAAATGGATAAGTTTGATGATTAAATGCATTAATGCAAGTGTTTTTTACAATTGATAAAAAGTCTGAAAATTTATTTGTTGATTGTATATTTTGTTTTAATGCTAAAGTATTAACAAACATTCCAATAACGTTAGAAAGCTGCAAACTATTACGACCAACAACTGGAGTGCCAATTATAATATCATTTTGCATAGTATATTTATATAATAATACATAAAAGCAAGAAAGCAAAAACATATATGGAGTAACATTTAAACTTTTGCATAAATCATGTATTTGAGAGATATTTTCAAATTTAGCATAAATATTATCTCCTTCAAATGACTTTATATTAGGACGTTCAAATACGGTAGGCATATTTAATAAAGGAATGCCATTAGAAAATTGAGTTGTCCAAAACAATTTATCTTCCTTATTTATTTTTTCAGATAAAGCGTAATCAATATAATCAATGTCGCCAATAGCTATATCTTTACCATTATATAAATCGCATAATTCTTTAGCAAATATACTAATAGATGTACCGTCACATATAATATGATGAATATCTATTTGTAAAATATATTTATCATTATCATTATCTAATTCAACATGAATTAATGGTGCTTTAGATAAATCAAAAGGTGTAATAAATTTATCATTTTTGCCATTAAAAACTTTTAAATGAAAATCGACATTTTCAACAGTTTTTTGAACTACATCTTCATTCTCAAGAACAAAATAAGTTTTAAATGCGTCATGAGAATTTAAAATTTTAGATATACTTTTTTCTAATCTATCAATATCAGGTTTTTGCTTAAAAACAATACCAAAAGGGGTATTATAAGCTAGATTGTTTTTCTCCATATTAACAGTATAAAAAATTCGTCTTTGAGCGTATGTTACAGGATAAGAATCTGCCATTTTACGTTTCTTTATTGCATAAATACCATCAGGGGTTAAACTTTCTAAATGTTTTGAAAGTTCAGCAATGGTAGGATAAGTATATATATCTTGTATATTTACTTTTAAGTCTAAATAACTATAAATCTCAGATACGAGCCTTATAGTAGATAATGAATCTGCACCTAAATCAAAGAAACTAACATTAGAGCTGATTTTATCAAGATTAAATATATTTTTCCAAATTGTTTCAACATCCTTTTCCATTTTTGTACTGCAAGGTACAAAATTTATACTATTAGTTACTACATCGGGTAAATTTTTTGTATCTATTTTTCCGTTTAAAGTTATAGAAAATGTATCCACAAACATTATATGAGATGGAACCATATATTTAGGCAGTTTATTAGAAAGCGTATTTTTAACTTTATTTTCATCTAAGCTATCATTGCTAGTCTGAATATATGAGCAAATACAATCTTTGTTATTAATATTCTTTATAACAGTTATAGCATTTTTTATATCTGGTATTTGCATTATTTTATTTGTGATTTCATCTAATTCAATACGTAAGCCATGTAATTTTATTTGATTATCTTTTCTTCCTAAATAAATAAGTTCCCCAGAATCAGAAAGAATACCAATATCGCCAGTATGATAAATACCATTAAAGTCGTATTTGTTTATATATCCTTTTCCTACACCATCACCTTTAATAACAATTTCACCAGGATATCCGATAGGTAAAATATTCTCATCTCTATTCATTATAAAAATATTAACATTTAAGAAAGGCTTACCAATATTTATGTTTTCATCTGTTATCAACTTATCAGAAGAGCAAGCCGTACATTCAGAAGGGCCATATCCATTATGTATTTCAGCAGAAGTATATTTTTTTAACTGCTTATATAAAGAAGGTTTAAAAACTTCTCCACCTAATTGTATAACTTTAACATTTTTTAAACATTCCGGATTTTCTAGTAAAAGTGAAATTTTAGATGGTGTACTTAAAATAAAATCAACATTATTATTAATTATTAGTTTACTTGTAAAAGCAGGAACAACTTGTTCATCTTCATCAGCTAAAATGACAGTTTTTCCATCTAAAATTGACACAAAGTTTTCTACTATGAACATATCAAAAGAAACTGTACTAGTACTTAAGAAATTGTTACATTTATCTGTATGTAATAATTCTTTAAAACTATTTACAAGGTTAATCACACTAATGCATCTAAGTTCAACACCCTTAGGTGTTCCAGTAGAACCAGATGTATAAATTACACAAAATCTATCATTTGGAATATCCTCTAAATCTGGTAGAATATGACTATAATATTTTATTTTATCTAAATTATATGATTCATAGTTTATATATAAATTAGTTATTACAAACTTTGAGTGAGAATCATTAAGCATATATTGAATACGATCTTCAGGTAGAGTTGGATCAATAAGCATATATGCAGCTCCAGATTTTAGGATTCCTAAAATAACAGGAAGGATATCTAAAGAACGATGAAACATAACACCAATAACATCATTAGAGCAAATTCCTTTGTTTAAAAGAAAATTAGCTATTTTATTAGACTTCTCATCTAATTCTTTATAAGTTAAAAAATTACCTTTAAAAATAACAGCCTTTTTATCAGGACAAGTTTGTACTTGCTTTTCAAAAATATCTATTAAACTCTCCGTTTTGTCATATTCAAAAGAAGTATTGTTAAATTGATCAACTATTTTTTTATCTTCATCAGTAACAATACTTATATCTTTTAATATAGGATTAGTAATAGCTTGTTTAGCCATATCAATAATTCTATTATGTAATAATTCAATATCTTTTTCAGAAAATTTTTCTGTTCTATAATAGTAATAAATATTAGATCTGCCAGTATCATCCATATCATAAAAATGAGCTTCTATTGATTCTGCTATGTGAGAAGTTGGAAACCAATTTACTTCATAATCAACTGAAGCAGTGTTTCTATTATCTCTAGCATTTTGGTAAGATAGCACAAAATCATATAAGTTTTCACCTATATTATATTTTTCTCTTATATCATATAATAATTTTGAATATGGGTATTTTTGGTGTCTAAAGATAGAGGTTTGCACAAGCGAAACCTTATTTAAGAAATCAATAAATTTAAGATTTGAATTAACATCTATTTTGAATGGAACTGTACTTACAAACATTCCAGCAGTATTTTTTTCTTTAAAATTACTTCTGTTTAATACAGGTGTTCCTAATATAGCAGAAGAAGTATTATTAATTTTAGATAAATAAATAGAAAAAATTGCCATAAAAAAAGTATAAATAGAGCATTTGTGTTCTTTACAATATTGTACGATAGAGTCGTAAAAAGAATTATCGAAACTACAAATTTTTCGACAAGAATTAGAGCTACAAATTTTTTTATCTTTTGATATATAAGTAAGCTCTGGTGATTTATTAAAAGTATTATTCCAAAATTCTTTATCCTTTATAAACTTAGTTCCCTTTTCATATTCTTCACATGAAGTTATATATTCAGAATAAGCAGGGAATTCAGAAAATTCATCAACATTTTTTAATAATTTTGAATATATATCTATTATTTCAGATATGAATAAACTTAAGCTCCAAGCATCTGAGATTAAGTGATGAAAAACTGGAATAATTCCACCTCTTCCATCAGGAAGAGAAAATAAAATAAATTTATATAAATTTGTATCTAATATTTTTAAGGGTGTTGATACAAGCTCTGTAGTATATTTTTTTAAAGAATCTAAATTATCTACAGAGATTATTTCCAATTTAAAAGGTTTATATTCATTCAATATCTGAACAGGTTTTTTATCTTTTAAACTAAAATGATAACGAATAGCTTCATTATTCTTTACATATATGTTAGTGGCTTTTTCTAAAAGCTTAAAATCAACTTTTTCTTTTATTAATAGATAGCCCCCTATATTATTAATATTAGTGCCACTATAAAACATTTCAGAGTTCCAAACATTTTTCTGCTGATCAGTTAGTGCGTATATTTTATTCATTTTTAACATCCTCTCAAATGAGTTATCATAAGTATATTATATACATATATATAGAAAAAAGCAATATTTTGTCAAAAAAGTTTTATCAAAAAATA